>PFGG01000028.1 GCA_002783405.1 bacterium (Candidatus Blackallbacteria) CG13_big_fil_rev_8_21_14_2_50_49_14
TGCCTGGAACTGCGTAAATCTGAGTCCGAGCCAGAGCCTCAGAACGAAGGCTCTGAAATGCCTGAGCCGGTTTGAAACCTGAACGTTCTCAGTGTTATTCCGCTGCCCAGCGCGGCAGGCGGGTTCCCAATCCAGTCAGCACCTCATAGGGAATCGTGCCGATTTTATCGGCCCAGTCTTGGGCTGTGATGGTTTCATCGCCTTCTTGGCCGATAAAGGTCACGGTTTCGCCCACTTCAATCGTCTGCTGCAAATCCGTCAAATCAACCGTGCATTGATCCATTGAAATGCGCCCCACCAGCGGCAGGCGTTGGCCCTTGACCAAAATCTCCTGCTGATTTGAAAGCAGGCGGTTGAGGCCATCGGCATAGCCCAGGGCAATCACGCCAATCCGGCTGGGGCGGGCTGTGATAAAGCTGCGCCCGTAGCCCAGGGCCGTTCCTGCGGGTACATCTTTCAACTGGGTAATTTGGGCTTTGAGTGCCAGGACGGGTTTTAAACCGGTTCCCTGTGCGCCGCCATAGCCATAGAGTGAAATGCCCGGTCTCACCAGATTATAATGGGCCTCAGGGTATTGAAAGACCGCATCACTGTTGGCGAGATGGTAGATCAAGGCTTCAGGCTCACGCAAATGGCTTCGGGCATAGCTCAAAACCTCGTTAAAAATCTGAATCTGGCGGTGAATATGGGGGCAGGCGGGCCGATCAGAGGTTGCCAGGTGCGAGCAGATTCCGCGCAGATTCACCCATTCGGTCAGGGCCAGTTGATCAAGTGCTGCTCCCATTTCTGTCGGCAGAATGCCCACCCGGCCCATACCGGTATCAACTTTGAGATGTGCTTCAGCCGGGCGGCCAATCGCACGGGCCAAATCTTCAAGAATGGGCAGATGGGCCAGGGTGTGCAGCATCAGGGCAAAGCCCTCTTCCAGGGCTAGACGGTACTGAGAAACGCTCAAGGCTCCCAGAATCAGAATATGTTCCGCCTGGGGCAGCAATTGCTTGAGATGCAGTGCCTCTCCCAAGGTCGCCACGCCATAATGGGTGATACCCTGCTGAAACAGAGCTGGGGCGATTTGGGAGACATTGTGCCCATAGGCATTGGCTTTAACCACTGCCATGATTTGGGCAGAAGCAGGCTGGCAAGCGTTTTGAAGCCTTTTGAGGTTATGCTCTAAAGCAGACAGATCAATCTCCGTCCACTTGCTGTAGTATTTGCGGGGCAGGGAAGTTACAATCATGCTTCAGACAGGGGAGAGGCCGGCTCTCCCCTGAGTGGCCTTAGAATTTCATGGCAGGCAGATTGAATTGTAAGGGAGCCTGAGAGCGGAGTTGAATTCCTGAACCATCGCGGGGATTGGTAATCACAATATCTGGGCCTTCATTGGCCTTGGCATTGGCACGGGCGACCAAGACCACACCTGCGACAATCGCACCGACCACGACGACGGCACCGCCAATCGTCCAGTAAATCCAGGTATTGTCTTCACCTTTGATCGTCACACCTTTGAGTTGGCCCCGAGCCAGCTCCATTTCAGCGTCACTGACATAGAGATTCAATTTTTTGGGAATCAGCAGGGAGAGATAATTGACCACCGGCAGAATATCGTCTTCAGATTGAAAGAGATAGCTTTCGCTGACCACTACCTGACCGGTTTCGACATCGAGCATGCGCACGTTGATTTCCATTTTGGAACCGGCTTTGACCAGGCTACCCGTGACCATCACGCCTGCACCCGTCATTTTGCCGATTTGTGCTGTTTTGGAACTGTCGGCGAAAGCGGTTTGGCCAAAACCCAATTCTTTAATCGCCTTGTCAATCTGGCTGCGTTCGACCAGTTTGAGTTCGGGGCGTCTGGCCAGTTTGGTAACCAGAGATTCAGAAATTCCACGTTTCAGATTGTCGTAACGGGCATCGCCCGTATCATTGCTAAAATCTGCAACAGCCAGGGCTTTGGCGATGACAGGTGTCGTCATGCCACCAGCATTGGGATCTCCTCCGACATTCGGCAAGACCGAGGGAGTAAGCACTGAGCTGTTCACGCGTCCGATCAATTCGCCACCTGCAGCCTGGGCTGGCAGATGCACTGAAATCAGGGCGGCGGCCAAAAGGCCACATAAGGCTTGGGTATGGGGGACTCGGAACATGTCGTTTACTCCTTCTCAATCACCTAGCGGATTCTCCCGTTCATGATACACCAATGTGGCGCGTGAGGGAATTGCGAAGCAGGCGGAGCCTGCCTGGTGATTCGAGGGAAGTTTTTCTGTATGCAAAAAAGCAGGGGGAGCCAGTACCCAATCCTGGCCGCCGACTTGCAGGGGCAAGGACCTTTCCAGCAGGGGGCCTTCTCCGCTACGGGAATAGGCTTCGAACTTCAGATCTTTCCAGTCGGGCTGACAGAACCACTGGGTGCCGCGGTTGGCATTCCAGAAGACCAGAATGCGCTTGCGCAGGGGGTCGAGATTGGTGTGATCGGGCAGATCGTCGCGAATCTCCATGGCAATCAGACCCGGCACTTGATTCGGGCCTGTGTTTCTGAAGCGAACACGGGCTTGAATTTCTTCAAGACTGCGCAAACGGAAAAGGGCTGAGCTGCGACGTACCTGAAGCAGGCGATGTACCTGGGCCAGAGCTGTGAGCATCTGAACCTGCGAAGCTTTGAACTCCGTTTGGGTTAAACGCGGGTGCCAAAAATCCCATTCCTGCTCATTGCGCCAGGCCGGTGGAAGCCCCACACCCCAGTTCTGTTGCAGGCCGCGCCAGTCGACCAGATTAAACCAGTCGCCAGAATCGTAGCTGTCGCCATCCCCTGATTTTGAGCGCAAGAGTTCAGAACCGGCGTGCAAAAACGGAATCCCCTGCCCCAAAAGCGGCAAACTCAAGGCCAAAACCTGCATTTGCATCCGTTCTTCTGCACTGGCTGTAGCGGGTTGGCGATCTGGGGTTCGAAAGGGCGCTTTGGCGGCAATTTGATCCCAAAGTGCGTAGTTGTCATGGGCCGAAACATAATTGATGCTCTCCTGTGGGTCGCGGGCAAAGCCTGAGCCCGGTGAGCCTCTGTACAGAATTTCCTGGCCTGAGACTTCCTGGCCTTGGGCACTCTCAATGCGATAGTCTTTTAATCCCCCCGTCAGTCCCACACGCAGATTGTCGGCATAGTTCAGCAAGAGGGCTTTCTGGGCCTGCGCCTCAGTGGGGGTATCGCGGTTAAACGGGCTGAGGTTGGGATCGGTATACAGGCCTGTGGCAAAGCCTTGGTCTGAGCGCGTGCTGTGGTCATAGTTGCCCCCTCGGGCAGAATCGCGCAGGCGGTCGTTAAACATGCCCACGCCCAGGCCACTGCCCGCAACCTGGTTCATGGCGTTTTGCGGTTGAATGGCATCGAGTGAGCCGAATTTCCAGCCTTCGCCATAGAGCAGAATTTCCTGGCCCTGAATGCCTGCCGTTTCTGGGGTCAGGGCATCGAGGTCGGCCCGGATTTTTTTGAGGTTTTGGGTGCTGTGATGCCCCATCAGATCAAAGCGAAAACCACTGATTTTATACGCTGTGGCCCAGCGCAGCAGGGTCTCCCGCATTAGTTTTTCCATCATCAGGTGTTCTGAGGCCGTATCCGGGCAACAGGTCGTGTTTTGAATCTGTCCCTGGGCATCCAGGCGATAGTAGTAGCCCGGTACAATTTTGTCGAGCACAGACAGCGGAACAGGCCCAGCGGCATGGGTATGGTTATAGACCACGTCCATAACAGTGCGCAGCCCCATCTCTGCCAGGCTTTTGACCATTTGTCTGAATTCAAGAATTCGTTTGCTGCCCTGCGGGTCACTGGCATAGGAGCCTTCTGGTACTCCATAGTGCAGGGGATCATAGCCCCAATTGAAGCCATCCTTATCGCGTACCAGTGCCAGGGCATCCTGCTGTCGGTCTGAATCGGGGGGGGCGGCAGGGATTTGGGGCTGGCGGGCGAAGCGTTCAGGAATGGTGGCGATATCAAAGACGGGCAAGAGATGTACATGGCTCAGCCCCGATTGGGCCAATTGGCGCAAATGCTTGACGCCATTGCTGTCGGGCAAACTAAAAGCTGCGTATTTTCCGCGTGCTTCGGGGGGCACGCTGGGGTCAGAAATGCTGAAGTCTCGCAGGTGCAGCTCATATAAAACAGCATCTTCAGGGGCTTCCAGAGTTGGCAAAACCAGGCTGTCCCAACCTGCGGGTTTGAGTTCTGGGGCTTGCAAATCCACAATCTGGCTGTGGGTGCTGTCGGCGGCCAGAGAAACAGAATAGGGGTCAGTCACGGAATGGGTTTCAATCCGACCTGTATCGGCACGATAGGCTTTGACCCGGTAGCGATAATAGAGGTTTTTCCATTCGGCAGGGCCGCTCAGACTCCAGGTACCTGACGGGCCTTTTTGCAGGGGCAGGGTCTCTGCCGCTTGGGCGAGTTGATCGGGGCGAAAGATTTCAAGCTCAACAGTTTGTGCCGTAGGAGCCCAAAGCTTGAATTGAGGGGCTCCTGAACTTGAAAAACTGAGCCCTAAATCGTTGCCAGAATAACTGTATTCCTGATCAAGAATTTCGGCCAGTTGTAGGCCTGAGTGAGCCAATACCTCTTGGGTTTGGGCATTGCGCAGTTCCAGCCAAAGCTGGTTTTGCAGCAGTTCTTCGCTGGTCTGGGCCCAGTTTTCAGGTAAGGCATACAGGTTGAGATGATTTAAATGGGGGACTCGGTTTTTCAGTGTGGGGTGGTTCTGAAGTTTTCCCTGCGCTCTTAAGGCTTGGCACTGCCCTCCCCGATGCTTTCTATTTTCAAGATAAAGCTGGGCCAGGGGGTCTTGGCAGAGATAAACCGAGGTTTGTGCTTTGGCTGAGAGCGGGGGTTCCCAGGCCAGGGTGTGGCTGTTCAGCCAATAGGCAGTACTCGGAATGGGGGC
The DNA here is from genome assembly GCA_002783405.1 of bacterium (Candidatus Blackallbacteria) CG13_big_fil_rev_8_21_14_2_50_49_14. NCBI lineage: Bacteria > Candidatus Blackallbacteria > bacterium (Candidatus Blackallbacteria) CG13_big_fil_rev_8_21_14_2_50_49_14. Next base: position 4,923 of record PFGG01000028.1, read on the forward strand.
TGCTTGGGCTTGCTGACAAAGTAGGAGCGTGAAGCTCAATCCGAGACCAGCAAAAAATGTTTTTCTTAATGCGAGCATGAATAACTCTCCTTGCCAATTTGGATACGGATTATCAGGAAACCTCTCCAATTCAGAATACCTCAAAAGGGGCTTGGCATGGGAATTGTGATGGCCAGGCTCAGAATTTTGCTAGTTGCATCATCTCTGAAACTTGAAGCATTGCGTGTTTCCTCTGCTGAACGGGCAGAGGCTTTCCGACTGCTAACCTCAACGCCCACCTGATAGTGACCTTCTGATCAGCATCGCTGTCCTAACTGACCCGATTCAGCTCTGTCCGCAGGGCTGGACGCTGGGCATCGCTCTGTTTTTTTGGGGTTTGTTATTGAAAATATGTTATAAATATTATGTGTGTTATTAATGTTTATTGAGGGATCTATGGAGATTGTGATTACTGCCTGGGCCTTAGATGCCTACCTTGAGTTAAAACATAAACATATTTTCACGCAAGAAGATTATGAAAACCTGATTCGTCCCAAAGCTCTCTTGTTAAAAGATTTTCCACAGTCAACTGAATTCAGTAACAATAAATTTTGGTCTCCAGCAACCTTTCAAGGTCAGACGATTCCAGATGGATTTAAAATGAAATGGCATCAACTGGGTTCTGGACGAGTTCAACTGCGTTTACCTGTCGGGATTTTTGATTCAGCTTTTTTATGTGAGGCTTATGTAAAATCCAATGAGAAAGCAGAGCGTCGCTATTTAGCTCGCTTTAAAACACATCTCGAATTAATTCGCCGTCAACAATTTACCACCTGTGGGAGGCTTGAATAATATGCAGACATTGGCTCCAACTCAAAAATTAGCCTTGTTCGGTATTGCTGAGCGTATGCGTTGTTCAGGCTTGTCGGCTGAATTCATCGCTACAGCAGTCGAAACGGCTTTGGTCTTTGAAGGTGTCTACGACCTGATGAATCTATGGGACACAGAAGACGAAACCAGCGAACGTCAGGAAATCATTGCTGATATCCAAGATATGATTGATGAATGTGGGCAAACTCAAAAAGTAGAGGGAGTCTATGTGCGTTTTAATGATCTAGAAACCATCGCCCAACATATTACAGCCTTTAAAGACAGTTTGCGGATCAAAGTAGAAGAAAATGGGGGCATTTCAAAACTCTCAGAGTTAACAGGTATTCCCCAACCCTCTCTGTCACGGTTCTTTGGCTCGGCTTCAATGCCACGACGTGTTACCCTGCTTAAAATTGCCAAGGCCCTGCAACTCAGCCAGGTTGAAATTGCCACTGAGTGGGTTCATCTTTAACCCTTTCGCCAAAGTCCGATTCTGGGAAGGAAATCACTCTTCCTGGTCAGCTATAGGATCTGGCACTTTAAGCATTTTGATAAATTCGGTAAATGAATTGGCGAGCAAGTGAAAGTCTGGATAAAGCTCATAGTAATAAAGATAAATCTTTCCGCAATAAGATTTGTTTAACCCCATAAATAACTTATCCCCTCCCGCTGCCAAACCAATACATTGAAAACACTCAGGCTCAGGAAAACCACCATCCTCCTGAAAACTCCTGCATTGCTCAAGATGAACATCCCACAGTTCCTCTATTTCAGTTAGAGAATACAAATCCATCAATTCTGCACTAAAGACATAGCCCTCGTCATCGATTGAATCAAACCACCAAAGTTCGACCAAGCTGCCCGTACGGCTCAATAAAAATTGACGGTAATCATCAGGAAATCGGATGTTGTGTTTTTCTTCAAACAATGTCAACTCAGCTTCTGTTACAGGCAGTTCTGTGTTTTCCAATTCTATTTTGCTTTCAAACATTGCTTGGTCTCAACAAGTTCTATTCCAACATTTTCAATACCTAAAGAATTTTTCAGGGGGTACTTCAAAACGGTCTCCTCAACAAAAATACTTCATTGGAAGATTTCATGCGATGTGCGGCTGCTTAATTCTCCGAAACAACAGTTTACAGAGTACGCCCTCTTCTTTGGAACTTCAAAATCTCCGAAACTACAGTGAAGCGCTCGGTCCAGTCGTTGGCGACTTTGTCGCTGGCATAGAGTACCAGATTGACCGTATCCGCAGGGGTTTCACTGGGTATCGTGATGGTTTGGGTCAGAATCTCACTGGTGCCGTCATAGACAAAGCTGGAGCTTAAGGCGGTTCCATCTGCGGCACTGGCAGAGGCTTTCAGACTGCTAACCTCAACGCCCACCTGGTCGAGCTTATTGACGGGTTCGTAGATCGGGGTTTTGACCACCAGATGCGTGGCATCCTGCCAATTTGCAACCGCTTTCTTCTCGTCGATATTTGGGTCATTGTCATCTATTCCCATTTCAACTTGGCGTTCTACATAGGGCTTCAGAAAAGTAGCATAATTCATTTCGGGATGCGGTATCACCCCATAACTCACTGTTTGGTCGCTATTCACGCGCGAATTGCTGCGCAAACGCAGGGTATAATGCCCGTCCCACAGGCTGAAACCTTCAGCGCCCGTAGCAGTAGAGGTTCGACCATTCCAGAACAGGGTGGTTTTGCCTATGCCTCCTTTGCGCCAGTAAATCTGGTTGTCTGCTTTGCGAATGGCTTCGATTGGGTGCTCAGGGTTTTGAAACTGTTCTGACGTGGGGACTGCACCACTGGGGGTTGGCAGGCACTCAGTGCCAGGCTCAATGCGAGTGCGAGAGGTGAGAGACGATTGTGTTGCATCGGTTAGGCTCCATCAAGGTTGCAATAGTAGGATGTCCGAAAGTCTAGCAAAAGAATTTAAAGATTTTGTCAACGTATTTTCAGATTTGTAGAATTTGCGTTAACGCTTTGTCATACACAATCACACTGAATCTCTGGTTGAAAGCAGCAAACAGAATCAAGTTCAGGCTTGCCAGATTTCGTTACAATCAAAGCCTTTACTCACCGGCTGTCTTAATTATTTGGAAATTTTCACAAAGCCATTTCCATACCGTCAATAAGTTTGAAAATCTCTTCAGAGAAAGCATGCTTGAAAGGGTTTGTGTTTACAGCGTTGCTTTTGTTTTGAGCTGCTTTTCTAGGGGGGAAATGGCAGACAAAAAACCGTAAATCTGTGTCAAATGTACTTATGAGGGGGATCCGTTTTGCGGTATCCTATATGTATAGTGATCTGATCAATCTTGTATGCCTCACCTGTATACATTTGCATTTAAGACCCAAGCTCTTTGAGTTTGCCCCTTGAAGATCCACCCCGCAGGTGCGTATTCGGTGCCTCTACAGGCACTCCTTCAGATCATGCGACAGATTTAGAGAGAGATTTCTTGACCAGGAATGGATAACCTCAATCACCAAGTGTTTGAGCGCTTCAGCCTATTGCTTGAAGACGCTTTGCCTTTGCGTCTCTTAAAATCCGACTATGCCCCTCTGATTCTGGCGACCTTTCAGTCTCTGTTTAAATCCCAGAACCGTCTGATTTTAGATGAAGAGAGCCTGCAGGAACAATTGGCTGAATTGCTCGAAGACATCCGTTTCCGTGCTGAAGAGGGGGTCGATCGTGTCTATGAGGCCCAGGCCCGACACTTGCTGGCCCGCTGGACAGACCAGGGCTATCTGCGTAATTTTCTGACCGAAGAGGGCAAGGTCTGCTATGAGCTGACTGCCGACAGTGAAAAAGCCCTGCGCTGGGTAGAAACCCTTGAAAAACAAGATTTTGTCGGCACTGAATCCCGTTTTCGGGATATTCTCGGCAAACTGCGTGAATTGTTAGAGTATACAGTTGAAGACCCCGACCGGCGAGTGGCTGAACTCGAGCGCCGCAAGGCAGAAATTGAGATTGAAATTGCCCGAATTCGGGAATGCAATGAAGTCAGTTCCTTTGATGATTACCAGATCAAATCACGCTTTCAGGAACTCAACCGTCTGGCCCGCGACCTGCTTGCAGATTTTAAAGAGGTCGAAGACAATTTCCGCCAGATTACGCGCACGATTTACCAAAAGCATGCCGAGAAACAAAGCCGCAAGGGCCAGATTCTGCGCTATGCCTTTGATGCCATTGAAGAATTGCGCCAAAGCGAGCAGGGCAAGAGCTTTTACGCCTTTTGGGATTCCCTCTTGCGCAGCTCGGGGCATCAGGAACTGCAAAACCTGGCCGAAGAGCTGTATATGGTGCTTGAAAATCGCCAGATCAATACCCAGGACAGCCTCTTGCGATCAATCAAGAGTTTTCTGCATCAGGCAGCCCAGAAGGTTTTGGAATCAAATGACCGCATGGCCGAAAAACTCAGCCGGATCATTATTGAGCGCGACCCCCAGGAAACCCGTCGGCTGAAAGAAACCATTGGCTCAATCAAAGAAGTGGCTTTAAAATTGGCTGAAAAAGAATTCAGTTCAGAAGCCTTTATCTCTATCGAAGGCCAGCCCGAAATCTTCATGCCCCTGGAACGTAAATTGGGTCGCCCCAGCATTGATCCGGTCTTTTCTCAACAGCCTGAAGAGCCCAGTGGTGAATTTGACTGGCAAGAAGAGCCCGAAGTCATGGACCGTCTCTTTCAGACTTTCTTTGTCGATAAAAAAGCACTTAAAAAACAATTGGCGCGCCTTTTGCAAGACAACCGCCAACTCTCTCTCCAGGATATTCTGCGCGATTTCCCGATTGAAAAAGGGCTGCCCGAGCTTTTTGCCTATCTGAGCTTTGCCTCGCAGGCCGAGAAACATGAGATAGATACTGAAAAGCGCGATTTGATCCTCTTTGACCATGAAAATCAGCGGGCTTTGGTCATGCCCGAAGTCAGGTTTAACAGGTAATATTTTATGAGCACTCCCGAAAAAGTCGAACCCTATGCCCCCGTGATTGTTAAACTTCTGGGCGGCGAACTCACCGAAGATGATCGCCTCTGGAATGATCTGCTCCATTTTCGGGCTCCCGTGTCTGAATACTTAGCCCGGATTGGCCTGGAAGTGGTGATTGACCCCAAAGAGGGCTTTGCCTTTCTGCGTCAGGTCGAATTGGATGAAGAAGGCCGTACGATTGGCCTGATCAAACGCAATCCCCTTTCCTACGAAGTGACCTTGATCTGCGTGGTTTTGCGTGAAATGCTTGAGGATTTTGATATGAATCCTTCCTCTTCCCCCTATTGCCATATCACCCACAAGCAAATCCGCGAGCAGATTGAACTCTTTTTTAAAGAAAAATCGAATCAGGTCAAGCTTTTGCGCCAGCTTGACCGCTATATTAAGCAGATTGTCGAATTGGGTTTCCTGCGGGTGATTCAAGAAGGCGAACTGCTGGATGAGCGCATTTATGAAATCCGAAGAATCATAAAGGCGAAAATTACCAATGATGTACTCGAAGACATCCGATATGCCATGGAACAGGATGCTTCCATTGTCTGAGGCCCAGCCGGTGGGAACCGGCTACCGCCTGCAGCGCATGGAGCTCTATAACTGGGGTACTTTTGACAACCGTATTTATACAATCAATCCCCAAGGTCACTCCTCGCTTTTGACTGGGGCCAATGGCTCAGGCAAAACCACTTTGATTGACTCTTTGCTCACCCTGATGGTGCCTGAGCGCAAATACCGTTTTTATAACCAATCCTCTGGCAGCGAGAAAAAGACCGAGCGCAGTGAGGAATCCTATGTGCTGGGCCAGTATGGCAGCATTCAGGAAGAGGGCCGTAACCATTCCACAGCCATGCAGTTACGTCCTGATAAACAGAGCACCTTTTCGATCCTGATGGCCTATTTTTCCAATCAGGCAGGCAAACACCTGACCCTGGTTCAGTGCCGTTGGTTCGTCAATCAGGAACTGCGCCGGATTTACCTGATTGCCGAAGTGCCTTTGACAATCTCTGAGGATTTGATTCCGCTTGACCCCAAGGGGCTTTGGCGCAAACGCCTGCGTGAAAAATACCCCACCACTGAAACCGCTGAACCGCTGATGTTCTTCGACAGCGCCAGCAAATATGCCCGGCGGATGCAGCGGGTTTTTGGCATGCGCTCTCCCAAGGCCCTGACTCTGTTCAACCAAACCGTGGGTATCAAGGTGCTTGGCAATTTGACCGATTTTATTCGCCAGCATATGCTTGAAGCGGGCAGTATTGAAGAGGAATTCAGCAAGCTCAAGGACACCTATAAGCTCTTGCTGACGGCTCAGAATGCAATTGAAAAGGCCGAGCGCCAGTTGGAGCTTTTACGCCCTGTGCGGGCCCATGCCGAAGCCTTGAAGCAGCTCAAAGACCTCAGCCCCTTGGGTGGAGACCCCCACGAAATCGTCAATCTCTATTTTTCCAACCGCAAGCGCGATTTTCTTGGCGCTGAAATTCTGCGGCTCGAAGAACGCGAGCGCGATATTCAACTGCAGGCCGCACATCTGCGTGAAACCCTTGATGAGCAGCGCGACCTCAAAGAAAACTTGCGTCACAGCATTCAAACCGATGCCACTGGCCAGCAATTGGTTCAGATGGAACAGGCCCACCGCCGCCATGAACAGGAAAAGCGCAAACGCCAGGAAGAATTGGTGCGCTATAACCTGCTTGCCAAAACCCTCGATTTTCCTGAAAATCCCGATCAGGCCTGTTTTAAGCGTTCGCTGAAGTCTTCTCAGGAACGCGAAAAGCAATTGGAGCAGGATCGCCGCGATTTAGAACACCGGATTTTCAGTATTGAAAAAGAGCAGGAAGCCACGCTGCGCCAACTGCGTGAAAAAGAAATTGAAATCCGTTCCATGAGTGGACAACGCAACAATATTCCCGGTCGTCTCAGCCAGATTCGCCAGGAGCTGGCGGATTATCTTGAGGTTTCGCCTGCTGCTCTGCCCTTTGTGGGCGAGTTGGTGCAGGTTCCCCGCCGCGAGGCAGAATGGGAAGGGGCGATTGAAAAACTCTTGCGGGGTTTTGCCACCAGTCTGATTGTTCCTGAAGATCTCTATTCCCGCGTCAATGCCTATTTGAACCGGGTCAATATTGGCGGTCGTTTGGTTTATTTTAAAGTGCCCGTTCATTTTGAACCCGCTCAAAAACTTTTCGCACCGCCCAAAGCGCTGGTGAATAAACTCGAATTTCACCCTGACTCGGCCTACAGCACCTGGGTGAAACACCAGATCATGGCCCAGTTTGATTATCTCTGTGCTGACAATCTTGGCGAATTTGAAACCTATAAAAAGGCGGTGACTCGTCAGGGGCTTACCAAATCGGGTGCGCGCCATGAAAAGGATGACCGCGATCAGAACTTTAACCGCAGCCAGTTTGTGCTCGGTTGGTCGAGCCAGGGCAAAGTGGATTTTTACAAAGACCAGCTCGATGCCCTTCAGGATATGCTCGCAGCCCAGCAACGCAGTGTTGAAAAATTGCGCCAGGACCAGGAAAAGTTTGTCTGGTTGCTGCGCAATCTCGCCAAATTTGAACAGTATGTAGACTATGAGCTGATTCACTGGCAGGCCATGCAGCGTGAGCAGGAAAAACTGGCCCAGCAACAACTCTTGTTGGAAGGGGGCAGCAATAACCTGCAGGAAATGCGCACCCAGGCCGAAGCTTTGATTCAACGTATTCAGGAGCTTGAAAACCAACGCGATGATCTGCTGCGTCGTGAACAGGATGTGCGCAGTCTCTTGGCCGATTACCGGGCCCAGGTAGAGGATATCGCCCTGACCTTCGCCGATGAGGACTTGGATACGGCCAGTCTGCCTGAGCGCTTCAAAGCCTTTGAACAGACCTATATTGAAACGCTTGAAGGCTTGAACCTCGACAGTTTGCCCCGTATCAGCAAAAGCATTCATGACCGGATTGAAAAGCAAATTCGCGAGGATCGGCAGAAACGTGAGCAGCTTGAGCGTCAGCTGGAACGCGCCATGATTGCCTTTAAACGCCCCGATAAGGAGATTCTCTATAAATTTCCGGATTGGTCAGCGGATACCTATCAGCTTTCTGAGGATATTGCCTATGTTCAGGACTATCTGAATATCTGCCGCCGGATCGAAGAGGATGATTTGCCCAGCTATAACAAAGAATTTGAGCGCTATCTGACCACGCACATGATTCAAAAAATGGCAGATTTCCGTGAGAGCTTTTATTTGCAGGAGCAGGAGATTCTGCAAACGGTGCAGGACCTCAACCATTCGCTTGAAAAGATCAATTTTCGCAACAATCCTGAAACCTTTATTCAGCTTAAAACCCAGCGCAATAATGCGCCCCATGTTCAGCGTTTCAAAGAAATGCTCGAAAATTGGGTGCCCAATAGCCAGGGCGAAGATGAGCTTGCGCAATTGCGTCAGAGTTTTGTTGCGATTCGTGAACTGATTGAGCGCCTCGATCAGGAAGAGCACTGGAAAGCCTATGTCACTGACGTGCGCAATTGGAATGAATACTATGCTGAAGAGTTCTTCCGTGAAACAGGCCGTCAGATGAAGGTTTACCGCAGCATGGGTGAACTTTCAGGGGGTGAAAAGGCCCAGTTGACCTATACCATTCTAGGCTCGGCCATTGCCTACCAGTTTGGTATTACCCAGAATGAGCCTGAACATTCCTTCCGCTTTATTGCGGTTGATGAATCCTTCAGCAACCAGGACGATGAAAAGGCTACCTATCTGATGGATTTGTGCCGCCAGTTGGATTTACAACTGCTGGTGGTTACACCCAATGACAAAACCCATATCGTCGAACCCTATATTTCCTCTGTGCATTTTGTTTTCCGCAAGCCCGATCAAAGCTCGATGCTTTTGGACATGCCGATTGTGCAGTTTCGTGAAAAACGCAGTGAGTGGCAAGAATTGAGCGAGGCATCGCTTGAGGTGGCGGCAAACTGAAACCGACTCTCAGCCTGATAAATTCTAGGCTGAGAGGGGATTGGGCTGTTAAAATGCTGGCAACTCCTCTGTCAGAAACGGAAAACAGCAATGCAATACTGGCTCATGAAATCTGAACCGGAAGCCTTTTCGATTCAGGATTTGAAAAAAAACAAAACCACGGGTTGGGACGGTGTTCGCAATTATCAGGCCCGGAACTTGATGCGCGATCAGATGCAAATTGGGGATCGGGTGCTGTTTTACCATTCCAATGCCGAGCCCCCCGGTGTGGTGGGCCTGGCAGAAGTTTCCAAAACCGGTTTGGTGGATCCCAGCCAATTTGACCCTGCCAGCAAATACCATGATCCCAAGGCCGATCCTGAAAATCCCCGCTGGATCATGGTCGAAATCGCTTTTCTTGAGCAGTTCAAACAGATCGTCTCTTTGCCCGAAATGCGGGAGATGGCTGAACTGGATGGCATGATGGTCTTGCAAAAAGGGGCCCGACTTTCAGTTCAGCCGGTCTCTGAGGCCCATTTTAAGCTGATTTGCGCTCGTGCGGGCAGTCAAATTCAGAAGTCTCAAAAAACTAAAAAATAAGAAAATTATTTTTTAGAGACGTCTCTGGCAGTTTTTCTCTCAGGGTTCTCTCAGCATGGTACGGTATAATTGAGCATCTTTTGTTTGATTAAACTTTGAAATTTGCAGGGAAACTTAAATTTTGTGAGATTACTGAGTTCTGATTCCATTCAAGAGCTTAAGAAGCCTGTTGGCTTATTTTGCCTTTTTCTGATTGCGCTCGCAACCCTTTCTTCTGTTGTGGTTGTCTTTGCTACCATCGGCCTGATAGGTCAACCCTTTGCAGGTTTCAGGATAGAGCCTACATTGACTGTTTCTGCAGTCAATGAGGATTATTGGAACGGTCCGAAAGCTGGTATCAAGACCTATGATCGTATTCTTTCGATAGATGGCCAATCAGTTTATTCTCCCAAGGATTTTAAGCAAAAGATTCAGGACAGTAAGATTGGGCAGGTTTTAGAGTACGAAATCGAGTCCAAAGAAACCAAAGCCAAAAGCAATTTGAAAATTGTAGTTCAAACCTTTACCCTGATGGATTTTTTCCGCAGTTTTCTGATTTTGTATATTGTCGGTTTTCTGCATATTTTAGTGGGGGCTGTGGCCTATCTGGCGCGGCCAAGCAATCCTGCCGCACGTGCGCACCTTTTTATGACCCTGGCGATAGGTATGACGACAAACCTTGCTGCTGATTATGATACTTCAATGCTTTTCCCTCGTATTTGGATTGCAACAGTGGCTTTGACTGGTGGTGCCTGTTTGCATCTAGGTTTTTATTTTCCTCAAAAAAAGAAATGGCTGGATCGCTTTCCCAAACTGGTTTTGGTTCCCTATGCCATCAGCTTCCTTTTATTAGGTACGTGGGAATATGCTTATCGGGGATTGGGGTATTTGGGGTATCAGCAGAATGGCATAATAGATCTTTTCCAACTCCATTTTGATCTCTATGATATGTCTCTGTTTTGGTCGTTAATTGTCGGTTTTGTCGGCTTGATCGCCTTGATCGTGCATTCACTTTTTAAGGCTGAAAATCAGATAGTTAAAAACCAGGCCAAGGTTGCCCTTTTGGGAGGCGTGATTGCCTATCTGCCCATGACGATTTTCTGGATGATCATGGACCAGATTTTACATATTCCCCTTAGCCCCGCGATTGCAACCATCTGCTGGATTCTGTTTATTGTTTTCCCTGTCGCCATTGCCTATGCAATTATCAAGCACAAAATGTTTGATATTGATTTCGTCTTAAAGCAGAGTATGACCTATTCTGCCCTGGTGGTTCTGTTGGGGACGGTCTATGTACTTTTGGCAGAGGGCCTGCAACAAATGTTCAGGCCTTTGATGACAAACAATTCAGAAATTACTTCCTATATGCTGACCACCGCTGTGACAATCCTGCTCTTTGAACCCCTGAAGCTGAATATCCGCAATTTTATTGATCAGAAGTTTTTTCGCAAAAAATATGATTTCCGTACTGCTTTAAGCGAGTTCGTTGACGCAGCCCGTACCACCATCGATAAGGACGAGTTGCTTCCCAAACTGGTTGAAACGATTGAGAAAACTATTCATCCCAAACATGTCATGATTTTTCTGAAAAATCCTGAAACCAATAGTTTGAAACAGGCCTATAGCCATGGCATCAATTTGAAAATGAAAGACGAAATCCCGATGGATGACGTGACCTTGATGACCGCTATGGGCTTGATGAAAAAAAAGAGTTTAACGACCCGTTTAACAGGGGCTTTGAATCTTTCAGCGATCTCGCAACAGGGGCCGGTTCCCTCTCCAATTCCCTTTTTGTTGGCTAAACGGATTACGGGTGAATTAATTGATCCTGCGATTTTAGAATCGATTAAAAACAGTTTGACCCTGCCCTTGACTGTCAAAATTCCGGGGAAGGGCTCTGAACCTTATCGGGACGACTTGATTGGTCTTTTGACTTTAGGCGAGAAAAAATCCGAAATGGATTATACGATTGAGGATCGTCAACTCTTTCAGAGTATTGGCCAACAGTTGGCGCTTACCCTGCATAGCTCGCAATTGGCGGGTGAGGTGGCTGAGAAAGAAGCGATGAAGCAAACTCTGTTGAAGGCCCGCGCGATTCAGCGTTCCATGCTGCCGCAAAAAGAGCTGGATTTACAGCGTTTTGAGCTGACCGGCTGGTCAGAGTCCGCCGATGAAACGGGTGGTGATTACTATGATTGGTATGACCTGGGCAACCAACGTTTTATTATTGGTTTGGGAGATGTTACCGGGCATGGGATCGATGCCGCCATGATTGTCAGTATGGCGAAAAGTTGTCTGTATAATCAGGTGGAAAGTAATCCTGATGTGCCTTTGGTGATGGCGGCGCTGAACCGGACGATCAATGAAATTGCACAATATACAGAGCGTAGCAACCGCAAATTGATGTCGTTTATTTATACTCTGTTTGATTCAGAAAGTTTAACCTGCCGCATGGCCAGTGCAGGCCATTGGTTTCCCTATCTTTACCGTGCACGTACGCAAGAGGTGACGGGCTTTCCTGAGTTTAAAGGGGCTTTCCCTTTGGGGCAACGTTCCCCCGAAAAATTCAAATGCCAGGATTACGAAGTGCAGCTTGAAGCGGGAGATATCCTGCTCTACTATACCGATGGTCTGCATGAAGCGCCCAACCAGGCTGGAGAAGAATATGGCATGGAGCGGCTTGAAAAGATGATGCATTGGTACCATCAACTAGACGCCCATGAACTGCGTGAACGCCTCTGTGAAGATTGGGAACGCCATATTCAGGGCAAGGGCATGGAAGATGATATGACTCTGGTGGTGGTTAAGGTTAAGGATTTGTTGCGACAGGAGTAATGTTCAGCTAAGTCGATGGCTTTGCTTGAAGAATACTTGTTTGGTGCGGATTTTAGCCTGTGCTCAGGTGTTTCTTGAAGCTTGAGCTTATCTCTGATTTAAGCTTGCGTAAATTTACACAGGTCTGACCTGAAACTGACGATAGATCAGAGTGTAAGCTTTTACGCCAAAGGAGAATGATGATGACAGGTATAATGAGTTGGGTTTCTCAAAAATATGATTCTTTTTTGCAGACCCTTGGTTTGCGTAAACCCCCTGTTACGGTGGCTCCACCCTCACCTCCTGCTGCTGCAGAAGAAGTCAAACCTCATACTTTGACCCAAGGTGAAAACTTGCGGGTCGAAGCCTCAAATTCAGGTCGTCGGGGTACTGCACAAGTCTCTTTGGGCGATTCCCTTCAAGAACAAACTCAGCGCTGGGATCAAGCCTCACAGGGGCACCAGATTCCTGAAATTCAAATGGCAGTGAAAAATGGAAAATCACCGACCATTGCTTTAAGCGAATATTTGAATAAAAATGGAAGTTTGAGCCGTGAACAACGTAACCAGGTTGCCAATTTTATGGAGCAGGTCATGAAATACGGCACGGTGAAAGACAGTCGTGAACAAAATTTTGTAGGCTCGAATCTGATTGATGTGATGAAAGAAGGTATTCGTGATAAAGGGATCACAGAAGAGCAGGTACAATTATTGGCAAATGGAGACTTTACAGTTCAAGCCTATTTGGGTTTGGTGAAGGATGGCCAAAGTATTGCATAAAAGACTCTATAGATTTAAATTTCTGTTAATTGACGCATAAAATCGGTTCGAAGCGCCTATACTAAAAATAAGCATCAATGAAAAGAGAAGATGAGTATGATAATTAATGACCCCAATAAGTCTCTTGGCATGAAAGGCCTGGACCCTCTGAGTATTCTCAAAAAACAGCCCCTTGATGCACAACCGAAGGGCCCTGTGCTTGAAAAAGATCCATTTCAACTTCCCCAAGAAAAGCTGAATGTCTCTGAAGTGAAAAAAGGAACGGCTCAGCTGTTTCTTAAAGAAGATTTGCAAGGTATGCAAGACGAATGGCATAAAGCAGCTAAAACTGGCAAACCAGTAGCAGAAGTTCAGAATGCAGTACGCGAAGGTCAGTCTCCTGCGACAGCCATTTATAAACATATGAAAGCCCAAGGCTATTCCAAAGATCAAATGGCCAATGTGGCAAAGTTTCTTGAAGGTGTCATGAAAAATGGCAAGGTGGAGTCCAGCCGTGATGGTAATTTTGTTGGCCGCAACCTGATCGACGTGATCAGTGAAGGTATCAAAGAAAAAGGAATCTCCAGTAAACAGCTTGATTTATTGGCCAATGGTGATTTCTCAGTGAATGCCTATTCCGCCATGGTCAAAGACGGTCAATCGATCTCATAAACGTTAAGAATTTTAGAAAAAGTCACCCAAAGGGTGGCTTTTTTTATGCTTTATCTGCTACTGCCTATGATTGTGATTGCGGTATGATCAAGGTATCAGGGACGCCTGCTGGGTTTTCCTGGCAAGGAACTCTTTGCCCCCTGAGCCCGTCACTGAACTCAGTGAAGAAAATAGAGAGAATAGAACGATGAAGCCTTTCAACAGAATTCTAAACACAGGAATACTCGCTTTGAGCATGCTCGGCGTATTGTCTGTTTCTGCATGCAAAGGTATTTCGCCTGCTTTGGTGGCCAATCTGGCCCAAAAATTTCAAAAGGTCAATTTACAGCAGGTACATCTGGTTTTTCTCAATAAACTTCCAAGTGGTCAAACCATTCCTTTGGTCGCTTCTTCATTGAAATCCCTGCGTTTTAATTCGGCCTTCAGTCTGGATTTATCCAATTTAAGCCCAGAACAACCGCTTGAGCAAACCCTGCCTTTTATTGAATCAGGTGAACACGTGATTGAATTGGAATTTAATAATTTCAAAGACATGGCCCAAATTCCGGTGATCGTGCCAGAGAAAACACAGTTGGAAGTTATGAATATTCTGGTGATTCTTGCCTTTGATTCGGAAGGCAATGGCTTGCGTGAAGTGCAGGTGGGTTACGATCAGGATCGCAACCAAGAATTGGATCAGAATCAGAATATATATCGCAGCAACAATGGGCACAGCTATAAGCTCTATCATCCCGATGGGACGGTTCAAGATTGGGATTCGCAGCTTTTGAATGCCTCAGAAAACGCTGCTATCTCTCCGAGTGAAAAAGCGCCCTTGCCCCCCGGAGCCGATAAAATTCAGCCCGTGGGAGGAGAGCAAACTCGCCCTGTTCCACCCACTCAGGAAAAACAACCTGTACCCATTGAGGTGCCTCTTCCGCCTCAACCTTTGCCTCAGCCCCTGCCTCAGCCTTTGCCACTTCCTTGAATCTCAAAATCCATATCCACAAACAGACGCTTTTCTTCTTGCCACTGGGCTGTAATATTGGCCAGGGCTTTTGAACGGGTGCTGTGAATTTCGAAAATAGCGTCAAGATGGGCTTCTTTTAGAAACTGCTGCAGAATTGAGGAAAGATCGCACCAATAGATTCTGAGTTCGGGTTCGCAGGCCAATTCTTCAAGTTTAATCAAATCCTGAATCATTTCAGTGCTGAGGTGATCCAGGGCAAAAAAACGAATCAAAAGGCAGACTCTGCTTTTTTCAAGTAATTTAAATAGTTCGGGCCATAGGGTTCCCAAGCCCTTGGGAGTCGTGGGAGATAATTCCAAAAGCCAGATTTCTGGCGCAAAGTTTTTACTTTCAAGTTTTGAATGATGTACCAGAGTATGCATGGCTCTCATTATAATCGATTTATGCAAAGGGGGATCCTCAGGTATAATACCCCCATACAGAATCAGACAAGAAAGTCGATGGCTTATGTCCGAAAATGCCCTGGCGATGATCACAGTTTTGCTTTTGGCAGTTGCTGTTCCCATTGCCATTTTGATAATTTCGAATCTTTTAGGCGGCGGCAAACATGGCGGCACGCCAAGTAAATTTTTGCCCTATGAATCGGGTATTTCCCAAACAGTGGGAACTGCAGATGATCGTGTTTCGATTAAATATTATTTAACGGCCATTATTTTTATTATTTTTGATGTTGAAGCCGTTTTTCTCTATCCTTGGGCTGTTAACTTCAAGCTTCTGGGAATTGCCGGACTGTGGGAAATGCTTTTGTTCCTCACTGTTCTGTTGGCAGGTTATGTATATATCTGGAAGAAAGGAGCCTTAAAATGGGATTAGAGGATTTAGCTGGCAAGGGATTTCTGACCACCACCCTGGACTCTGTTTTAGACTGGGGGCGTAAAAATTCATTGTGGCCTTTGCCTTTTGGGACGGCCTGTTGTGCGATTGAGTTTATGAGCGTAATGTCTTCTGTCTTTGATTTCTCCCGTTTTGGTGCTGAAGTCGTTCGTTTTTCTCCCCGTCAGGCGGATTTGCTGGTGGTGGCAGGAACGGTTAATTACAAACAGGCTCCGATTCTGAAACGGATTTATGAGCAGATGCCAGAACCCAAATGGGTCATCTCGATGGGGGCTTGTGCCTGTTCAGGTGGTTTTTACAATAATTACTGTACGGTACAAGGCATCGACCAGATTGTTCCGGTGGATGTCTATGTTGCGGGGTGCCCACCTCGCCCTGAGGCTGTTCTTGAAGCTTTGCTCATGCTTCAGGAACGTCTGCGGGAAGAAAAAAATGTTCAATCCCATCCGATTGGCGATGCGATTGAATCACGGCAAGCCCGCGAACCGATTTATATTCAATAGAATTGAAACAGCCCCCAGATCTTTGACGTTTGCGTCAATGCGCTTTGGGGGCTGTTTTTATGTCCTGGGTGGGAAAGAGAGTCGCTACTCGTTTCCGTTGGGGAAATTGAGCATCCAGTGAATGCCATATTTATCAACACAAGAGCCGAAATAGGCTCCCCAGAACATATCCTGAAGCGGTATTTCGATTTTGCCACCTTCAGAAAGTGCTTGAAAGAGACGGTCTGCCTCTTCCCGCGAGTCGGGCTCAAGACTGAGGTGGACATTGTTGCCTGAACTCAGCTTAAAACCCATGGATTCTGGTGCATCGGTTCCCATCAGTCGGTGTCCACCTAAAATGGGCAATTCAATATGCATGATGCCGTTTTTATCGGCTTCTGACATCTGATCTGCATTTGGCAGATTGGGAATATCCGAAAAGCGATGCAGAGAAGTAAATTCTCCGCCAAAGATCGATTGATAAAACTTGAAAACTTCTTCCGTATGATTTGAAAAATTGAGATAGGTACTGACGCTGGCCATTGCAAAACTCCTGTGTTTTTAATTAAATTTCAATGCTTTTGCGATTGAATAAATACAATATTATACGCTTGTATTTCAGGTGTCAAGTTCGAAAGTGTAAAACCTTAAGGGAGCAAAAATGCACTTGTTTCCTGTTAAAATAGGGTGCTGCTTCCCTTGGGCAGGAAATGAGACGGGCTGATTCATGCAAATTTTAGAAAAAAAGAATACAGAGTGTATTTAAATTCGAACCAAGGTTTCAGGAATTTCTCGCAAACTCATGGTCTGAGATTGGAGTTTGGCCTGATAAAACGCTTGCAGATTATAATGCAGCGGTAAAATACTTTCGCTCAGTGGGCGTTGGGCGATTTCTACCGGAAAGCGCTGGTTGCTGAAGAGACGCAAAAAGAGTTTGCGATTGAACATCAGGCTTTCTTCAAGCAGACGCAAATCAAAATGGGGGTTCTCATGCTGTATTCTTCGGGCTAAAAAATCCCCTGCTTCGCTGTAAAAAGTATCTATCAGATTGGCGTTCCAGAGCTGAATCTGCATGGAATTATCTGGGGTTAGGTACATCCCATCGAAGAGTGTCCAAATCAGAGTTTCCTGCTGGCTGGCAGGATAGCCTTGCTGGTATTTGTGAGCGGTGTCAGTGAAAGCTTTGCGAATTTCGTTTAAAACGGGATAGTTTTCCAGCGGGGCCGTGACAAAGTGCTCAATCAATTGCCGGTAAGAAAGCCGTGATACGGCATGCAAGACCATCAGCGTGGGTTGCAGCAATTTATGCGTATAGTAGAGAAAGGCTGTAAACCAGGCAAAAATGTGCATTTGAATCCAATCTGAGCGATTCAGGGTATTGCTGGCGATGATGATTTCCATCAATTCAGGAATGCCATCTTCTGCGGGGGTATGGCCTGGCAGACTGACCCAGGTGGTTTCAAGTTGAAAGCGTTCACGATAGGCGGGGGAGGCCATTTCGGCATTGGGCAAAAGCGTGGCATTGTGAAAAAGAATTTTGGTGTGTTGACCATTTTCAATGACGGTATTGATACCCTCTACAAAGGATTCATAACTTTCTCCGGGCAGGGCCAGAATCATATCCGTATAGGCAACGATTCCTGACTGCAGAGCTGCTGCCTGTACCTTGCGATAGGCATCCAGAGAGATATTTTCGCGTCTAATACTGCGCAGGGTATGGGGGTCTACCGATTGCAAGGAGATTGCAGCATAGGTAGCTAAACCCGCTTTGTGTAAAATCTCTTGGATCTCAATCACGCGTTCAGGCGTGTTTTTGGAAGTCTGGCTTTGAAAACTGAGCGGATAGCCGTAGCTGTTTTTCATCGACGCCACATGCTTGGCGATCTCGATATCCCGTGGCAAAATCCCAAAATTGGCGTCACAGGTAAAGACATTGCCGACTTTGTTGCGGGCAATCCACTCAATTTCAGCAAAGACCCTTTCGATTGGGAAGCGATAGACTTTGCTTTGCAAGGCAGAGCCCCAATCACAAAAAGTACAGGCAAAGGGGCAACCGCGATTGGTTTCCAGCAATCCAATCCAATCTTGATTGTCAACAAAGAGAGGATCAAAAACACCCTCCAGATAGGGCGAGGGATACACGCTCAAATCTGTTTCCCGGGGTGCGGGAGGCTGATAAATAAACCGATCCCCCTGGAGATAGCTGATACCGGGAATATCTTCCCAATCCTGATGGGGCCAGCGTTCAATCACTTCAAGAAAACTCTTTTCGCCAGGCCCATGAAAGACAAGATCCAACTGAGGATGTTCACGCAGAAAGTGCTCTGCTTGATCGGGGACCTGAGGCCCTCCTGCGATAATCAGACGTTTTGGATTTTCTTGTTTGAGGGCTTGGGCCAGTTTCAGAGACCTGCGCAGATTCCAGATATACAGGCTGAAGCCAATGATCTCGGCCTGTGCAAAATGCTGGTTGGCCTGAGCTTCGTTTAAACGTCGGTATTCTGGGGGAAGAAAGCTGAAGTGTTCAGGGTTTTTCGCATGTTTCAGCGCGTAGGCCTGGAGCAGACCGACTGAATAGGGAAAATAATGGCTTTTGCCAACCTGTTGGCTGATTTGTGCCAGACCAATTGTAATGGGTTTATTCTGCATAGCCTGATTATAGCCTGGAAACAACCATTGAGGGTTGTTTCAGCAGGATACCCATTTTTCTTTAACTAAGATTAAGTGTTTATTAACCTAAGCTTGGCTGGGACTTAAGAATGTTTTGCGGGGTTCTTGCCGACAAATAAATTATCAAAATCAAGTGTTAAAGATTATTCTGGAGGATTTTATGGCAGGCAGTATTCAGTTCAGTAACGCCGAATGGCTGGTTCGTTCCTTGGATCGCAATAACAATAAGGTCATGGATGAACTTCAAGCAGATCCCAATATTAAAAACAAAATTGACAGTGATAAAAATGGTGAGATCAGTTCTGCTGAATTGACCAACGCGATCAAAGCCGATGCAGTCGAAATTCGTCAGGGTACAGTTCAAGAAGCCAAAGGCTTCCGTATTTATGTCGAAGGTCTTGAAACCCTCAAAAGCGTTCATTCCACCGCGCAAAATGGTATTTCCAACGTCCATGTCTGGACACCTACTGTTTACAGCGATGACAATTCCCGCGATCGCTACTATAAACTGCTCGACAGCAACCGGGCCTATGATGGCGCAATCGACAAACTTGAAAGCTCCTTGCACTCAATCAAAGACATGACCGCCAATGGCAATGATGCCACCACCCGTGCGATTAATATTCAGGCCAAAACGACCCTCAACAGTGCAAGTTGGCGTACCTGGACTGCGCGTATGCAGCAGAATATCAGCCAGACCCGTGATTGGTTCAACGATTATAGCCCCCGCTCAGGCAGTGGCTACCGTGAAACCCATGACCCTTTTAAACAAGGCGGAAGCGGCAATGCAGTCGGAACAGATCCTTTCAAACCCGGTAGCGGCAACAGTGGTTCTGCCAATGGCGTGGATCCCTTCAAACCCGGCAGTGGCCACAATGGTTCTCCCAATGGTGTGGATCCTTTCAAACCTGGCAATGGCAACAATGTGGGTTCAAACAATCCTTATGGCAACGATCCCTTCAATGGCGGCGGCAACCATGACAATAGCCAGCCTGTGATTCCCCAGGATCCCTACTATGATCGTCTGCAGCCCCATATTCGCGAACAGGAAATGATCAATACCAATCTTCAGGCAGCCTATGCCACCATGAACAACAGCCTGAAGGCGATTGAACAGCAAACCCGTGATTTGCCTGATCTGCAAGCGAATATCCGGGGGACTGATGCCGCCATCAGCCGTGCTTTCAGCAATATCACCGCCATTGAAAACAGTTCTGAATCAGCCAATGTGATTGGTTCACGTCTGCGCAGCAAAGCTGATGCAACCGATGCTCAGGCCACTGGCCGTGCAACACCCTATGCTGGCGTCGGCGCTGGTATTGGCCTCGTCGCTGGGGGCGCGATTGGTTTCTTTGCCGGTGGCAAAAATCTGAAAAATGCTGCCATTGGTGCCGGTATTGGCGCTGCTGCAGCGGCTGGAATTGGAGCCTTGGTAGGCCACAGCAAAGATCAGGGCTTTAAAGAAGAAGCCGTTGCCCTGCGTACCCTGGCTGGTAAAGTAGAAAGCTACAATCCCCAGGCAGATAAACAGACTGCGATGAATGCCAATGAAAAGCTCTATGATGCGCTTTTCGAGGCCCGTAGCGCCCGTGATATTGACCGTGCTCAAGTTGTAGACAAGAGCATTGACGGTATTCGCAGTCAAGCCGCAGCTGTGGCTGACCGCTCTGGTGAGATCCTTCAGGCTTACCAACAGAAATAGTTATGAATCTGCCCCATCTTCGGGTGGGGCCTTGTCTCCTCTTTTAACACTTGTCACCGGGCACTCAGCCCGGTGTTTTTGTGTGTTTATGTAGTTTATCCCAGTCTCTTTGCGCGTTTCGGTTTGCTCTCAAACTGTTTTAAAGCATGTAAGTTCGGGTATACAAAAGGCAGTAACAGATTTGAAAGCAAAAGGTTATTACTTCAATGGGTGATTTGAATATTTCCAGACAGTTTGCACAAAAGCTTGGCGATGAAACCTCGCGAAAACTGGTCAAAGAGATTCTTCAGGATGGCCAGGTCGACAGTGCCGATAAAGCCAAGTTGGCGGCCTTAAAAACGCATTTGGAGAGTGCAGAGGCAAAGAGCCCAGATGCTGCAATTACAAAAGAAATCATTGAGTCTTTCACAGATTTGCATACTGTTTTAGGGGTCAATGTTGGCACTGACAAGAAAATTCTTGAAGCGAATCTGAAACGCTTGCAGGCCTTTCAGGATGGAATGAAACCCAATGAAGTAAATTTTGAAGGCATGCAGGTCACTACCGATGGCTGGTTTGGTGATGCGACCCGCGCTTTGCATATCCAGGATTTAGAACCACCAGATTCCAGTTCCGATCCGGTTCCCAATCAGACAGCAAGTTCGACTGAAACTCCCGCTAATACACCCAGTGCTTCTCCTGCTTCGACACCTTCTGTTCCCACTGATACACCTTTGCCCAAACCTGCAGCCCATTCCTCTGCTCCAATGAATGTTCCCAATCCGTATCTTCCCCAGGAAAACTATACCCCTACAGCCACGCCGTCTGTGAAGCTCCCGCAAGTGGCTGTGCCTGCCAATTTAACCGAGGAACAGGCTCAGGTGCTGAGTCCCAACCAGTCGGCCTATTCGCAATCTGTAAATCATTTGCAGACCCAGGTCAAAGCATTAAGGGAGCTTTTGAATAATCCCCAGGCGGTGAGCAATGAACAACTGCAAACAAGCTTGAAACGTCTGGTTGAAAACGATGCTGGCAAAGGTTTTTTGGAACTGCTCAAATTTAATCCCAATCTTTTAAATGATTTAGAGCAAAAAGGTTTGATTTCAGACTCCGATCGCAAAAATTTAAGTGCCTCTTTAAGTGATATTCTGAATAAAAAAGCATCCCTTGAAACGGGCCATCAAAAACTTGAAACCTTGGGCACACAAATTCAGGAATTGGAAACGCAATTGGAATCGGTCACCGATTCTGACGCGCGCAACGGCATTCAAGCGCAAATCGAAGCTTTGCGTTTAGAAACCCGTTTCCAGCAAGAAAACAACCAGCAATTACAGTCTGAAATTTCAAGTGCGATCGACAATCTCACGAAGGGTGAACTTCAGCTTCAAAAGGGTCAAACACCAGAAGATGTTTTGGGGGCCTATTTAAACACTGAGCCCTCACCTCTTTCTGAACCTCAAATAAATGCCTACCGTGCGGGTCTTGTAAAATCAGCGGATCAGTACCTGACCCAACCCAATGCCGGAAGTTATTCAGATTTAAGATCCAATCTTTATTCTAATTTGTATGCCTTTGAAAAAAGCGTTCCTGCGGCTCAAGAACAGTCTTATGTCAAATTTAAAGAGGCTGTATTAGATGTAGAACAAAAATATTCCAATTTAAACCATCAAATGGAGGCCTTAACGGGAACCTCCAGCAGTTTGGGGGATTTGAAAACCGGTGAAGAATTGGCTGAAGAATTAAAGGCCCATGCCTCTGCCGCTGTTCGTGCTGTCGATGCTTTTGCCCAAAAAGGAGAATCTGTTTTAGCCTATTTAAAGGCTTATCCCAATCAATACGAAGGCCAGGCAGCAGATGCGGCTGCTCTTGAGCAAAAACTGAATGCACTTAAGGCGAGCCCGGAGCTACAGGATAAGGTTTCAATTTTAAATCAAATCTCTTCTGCTTTGGATGAAGTGTATATTAAAACCGAAATCAGCAAAGGGTCGGCACCTCTGGCTGAGGAAACCCAATCTGCCCTCTTGGTTGCCAAAGACAAACTCAGCTCAGAAGAAGATAAAAAAAAGCTGGATTTGTTGATCAAGAATCCTGAGTTGGTAAGAATTCTGCCCAAGGCAGATGAGTATTCTAAAATATTGACCTATCTTTCTGAAAAGTCTTTTTTAACCTTTTCAGAACAGGAATTGAAAACTGCACTTGAAAGTGGCAATACTGAAAAAGTGAATGCGATTTTCACTGCAGATATGTTCAGTTCGTTTGGTTTTGGCTCCTTGGCACTGGGGGGGGCCTTTTATTCTCCCAGTTTTAATTTGGACAATTACTTCATGCCGCCTTCCTTGGCTCTTTCTTCGATGAGCATGGATTCAAGTTTGATTCCAAATGACAATGAACTCACACCCACTGGAAACAGCAGCTTTGATTTGGGTTTGGGGCAAACCTTTGGCAGCTCCAATGCTTCATCAGGCGCATTTCAATTAACAGCTCCCACGATCGGTTTGAGTAACCGGCCCTTGTCACTGATGGCTGCTCCTCTTGCGCCTCCTACCCCCCTCTGGCTTTCTGTTCCAGGGGGATCTGCCCGGGCTGAAGCACTCTCAAAAGAATTGGCTTCAATGCCTGAAGACCAACGCCAGCAATTGGTTGAAGCTTTAAAATCGCCTGAAATGGCGGGAATGTCAGATTTTCTTCAGCGTTTGTCTCAAGAGCAGCCTGAACTCAAAGCCCAATTGGATAAGGTTCAGGCCGGTGAAAACGGCAAAGAAGCGATCAATTCTGGGCATTGGAACAATGATTCACTTTTAGATGCGGCACAAAGCGCCCTGCAAAATCAAATTCAGGCCCATGATTCGCTCAAGGCTGAAATTACGCTTGCAAAGAAAGACTTGGAAACCCTGATCGCCAACCCTGATTTGTCTTTGCCCGTTAAAGCAAAACTGCAGGAACAGCTGAAAACCATCAATGGGGCTTTGGGGCAGATCAACAAGGGTGAATTTCCACCCGCAGATTCAGCTGAACAGCAAAAATTAGATAAGGTGATGCAGGCGATATCTACCCAGGGTAAACCCCAAGGGCTGAGTTTGAGTGACAGGTTTATGCTCCAAGCCACAGTAGATGTGCTGGATGATTTGAAGGCCACTCCTGCCTTGATGCAAAAACTAGAAACAGCTCCCTCATTCAAAAATCTAACCCAGGTCTTTGCCAAAGATGAATCAGGCAGTTATACCTTTCCTCAGGAAATCCAAAACCTGCTCAAGGATCCGAATCTAAGCCCAGAAGCAGCCCAAATGCTCATGCTTCAGGCCAATCGTATCAGCCATTTGGCCAATGCCGCAGCAACAAAGTTGGTCGATGAAATTGAAGCGATCTTAAAGGTGGGGGAACGCCAGAAAGCCGAAGGAAATGGTGGCGGCGAGTTGACTTCTGGGTTTGATTCTTTGATCAGCTTGAACAGTTTTAAAGAAAATATGAATGCCATGGGCAAAACTTCTTCCAGCGGTGGAAGTGAAATTAAAGCTGTGACCTGGATGAATACCATTGCCAAGAAAGTAGGCCCCCTTGATCTGGCCCATGAAAACCGTGAAATGCGTCAGCGCGTGAATTCAGTCTTTATGGACAACGCAGGCATGGTCAAAGATTTGGCAGAAGAAAACTTAAATACGATTCAGGAAAAAGCACAGATTAAAGAGAGCCAAAACAGTCTGGCGAATTTGATTAAAGACCCAGAAATGATGGCGGTGATGGACAAAGCCTTGGCAGAACAGGGATTAAAACCTGAAGACCTTGAAAGTCTGGATGCAACAAAGCTTGCAAAAATAGAAAAAGCTGTTGCGGCTGTGAAGCTGAAAATTAATCAAAGCCCGGGTGCAAGTGACAATCCGGTCATGAAAAGCCAGCTTGAAAAACTTGATAATATTGAGCAGGTTCGCCAGGCTGTGGTTGCCTTAGAGACTAAAAATACCCAAGCAACAACTTCGATGCTCACCATGATTGAGAATTCAAAGCAGGAATATCTCACTGGCATGACTGAAATGAGAGATCAGCTCAAAGCACAGGGTATTGCGACTCCCCAGTTGGATGCGTTTCTGGCTGCCCCCTTTATGCCCAATGGCCCTGCTTTGAGCGATGTTCAAGGTGAGTTGGCAGCCTTGTCTAGTAATACCTCTCAGCCTCCCCAGGTGCGGGCTTTGGCGAATACTTCCGGGCAGATCTTGAACAATGTAAGCATTATTAGTATGGCCCAGACTGAGATTGCCAACGGAGAATACAAGCCCGAAACCCAGGCTGCTTTAATTGGGGCTGTCGGGGGAGGAACGCAGTTGCGTCAGTTTATGGCCACCTATAGAAACGAGTTACAGACGCTGGGGCCTGAAAAAGCTGCTGAGAATCTGAATGCGAATTTAGGGGCCTTGGCTACACGGATTGAAGCAGCAGGTACCGATCCTGCAGCCATGACCACAGCCGTGAGTTTGCAGGGCGGAAATTCTGGTTCGTCTGGTGGTGGGGATCGAGGGCTTGTTGTTGCTATGGGGGGGCCTATGGGGCGTGTTGTTCAAGATATTAATAATCTGTTTACTGCGGGCATTCAAATGAATGAAGCAGGCTTTGTCCCTCCGAAAATAGATTTGGGAGGAATGAATATCACCTCCTTTAATCCCCCTGACCGTGACCGCTGGTATCCGGGTAAGTTTTTACATGAAATGACGCAAATGATGCGCCAAAGGGGCACAATTATTGCCCAGACGCCGCCCTCTCAATTGGCTGGGGTTTTGGGGATCTTTGGGCGAGGGGATCAGATTTCAGCTCATGCCGACAATACCTTGATGAAAGGGGTTGAAAGCTATTTGCAGGAAATCAACCCCTTTATGCAAGCTGCAGGATTGCCGGGAATGGATCTGAGTTATATCAACAGTTCAGATCCCCTGTCTGGGGATCCTTCCTTTTCGGCTGAACCCCAGCTTTCTGCAGAGGCAAAGAGCTTGGTTGCCCAAGCTGATCAGTTTGCAAATGCGATTCTGGCACCAACCCCTGAGGTCAGTGGTGAAGCCTTTTTATCTGAGCTTTTGCAGAAATTTTTAGACAGTATCCGTGATCTGGACTTTGAATCACGCAAGCTGGTATTGGCGCAAATGACCCAAAAAATGATGAACAATGCGATTACACGCCTCTATAAAGAACGGGCCGATCAAAACAATCAATACCACGAAAAAATGCTCAATGAATTGACTGAAGGCTTCAAGGGCCAAATTGAAAAGAGTATTGAACGTGGCTTGATGCATGCCGACAGCGCGCAAGCGGCCATGGCAGAAGGGGCACAACTGGGGAGTAAAACGGGTGAGGCCGTCAATCTTTCAGAGCAACAGCTCAAAGCGCATTTTAGCCAGTTACTGGAAGGCCCTACGCAGGACAATATGATGACCCGTGTCAGCAAGCAAAAACTGCTTCAGGCTTTGTTTGAGGGCAGTAAAATTACGGGTCAACCGGGTATTTTCGCGCTTTTAAACAGGTTTGAGAATTAAGCCCAGTACTTTGTTTGCCTGCTTTTGTAAGAGAAGGCAAGGCTTCATGTCCCCTGCTGAAAAATTATCATTTCAGCAGGGGTTTTCATGTTATAAACCTCGCGCTGTGGGGTATAAAAAGACAGTAAGCCTTACGAAAGCTCATGTACTGTTTGGGCATTGAACGCGATAATGTTTCATTTTTAAGATTAAAAGGTTAAGGACAAGACCATGACAGAGATTCAATCCGGTAATAATTTTTCAGTCTCTACCCGTTTCATGCAGGAAGTGCATAAAGCGGCTTCAGATAATACCGTTGAAGCCAAAGAACTTGCGCGTTTGGTGCAAGTTGCTTCTGAAGATGCCTCTGGCCTGACGGATGACGAAAAATCCATGCTGACCGGTTTGTTCACCAAGAAATTGGATACGACAGGTTTGACGGACGAAGAGAAAAAGCTTTTTGATCAAATCGGTGGCAGTATTACCAGCCAAGAAGTCGTGGATCAAAATATTCAAGAGCTTAAAAATGTAACCGCCCATGAAAATGATCCCAACAGTCTGAATTTTTCTAAGCTCAAATTGGTAACTGAGTCGAAAAGCTTTTTATCGAAAGCCTCCTTTGGTTTGTTTGGGGGCACAAATATTGAATCTCATACACTGAATATTTCTGATGGAAATATTCCTTCGATAGCGAATCCTCCTCAAACAATGGCGATGGATCAGAAGCATGAACTTGACCGTAACAATCTGATCAATATGATGGGCCCTTTGGAACAAGAGCTTCAACAGGCAACAGCACCGGATTCGGATGTGCGTAAGCGCTTGGCCGCCAGTATGGGAGAAGGGGTCGACCCTAATAGCCAAGCTGTTACAGATAAAATTGAAACCTTACAAAAAAAGATC
Organism: bacterium (Candidatus Blackallbacteria) CG13_big_fil_rev_8_21_14_2_50_49_14; assembly: GCA_002783405.1. Lineage (NCBI taxonomy): Bacteria > Candidatus Blackallbacteria > bacterium (Candidatus Blackallbacteria) CG13_big_fil_rev_8_21_14_2_50_49_14. The sequence goes on from PFGG01000028.1 coordinate 31,588, forward strand.
ACTGACTTTAAAAACGATCCAAAGCAAGGAGATTGGGTGAATTCATCAGATCTTACTGCTTTGATGAACAGCTATGCCCAAAATCCGCCTACCGATAACCCCCGTATCAATTCTGCCTATATGGGAACGCTTTTGGGCGCATTTTGGAATGCTACAGATTCAAGTGCAATTGCTAAAGAACAAAAAAGCAATATTGCAAATGGTGACATACAAGTCCCTGCCGCTGTTTCTGAAATTAATCAAACGCTTGAATCCGTCAATGAATTGGCAAAAACCGACGCCCAGTCAGCTGTTGATAAAGCGAGTACTTTGATTGCGCAATTGGATGATTTGAAAGCAAGTAACCCTGACCTTTATAAACAGGTGATTCGCGGAACAGATGAAAGTGCAATAGATTTGCTTCGGGGTCAGGTTTCTGATTTGAAGCAATATTTAAAAGAGGGTGGGGCCATGGGGGCCGCCCAGATGACCCAACTGAATAATATCTATGCAAACCTGCATCAAATGCAAAAAACACTTGATGTTGAGCCGGTTATGACTCCAAGTGCTGAGGATATTGCCTCTAAACAAGCATTTTTAGATAATCCTGCTGTTCCAGATGCCGCGAAAGAATCTGTTCGTCAAGAGTTAGCTGCACTTCAAGCTCAGCCAACAACCTCACCTGAAGATCAAGCAAAACTTGATGCGATCAGAAATGCTATGGTGGGGGCGAAAAGTGCCGTTTATGAGGCCTCCCAATCCTCTCAAGATTCTGCAGTCTCCCGCAGTGATATGGTCAATGATTTGCAAGAGGCTGAGTCCACTTTGGCCAATCTTTTGACACAACATGGTATTTCAGATACTGGGCGTACTCAATTGCAGGCCCAATTGGATGCTACTCGGGCAGCATTAACTCAACTTCAAAATAATCAAGAAGTAAAGTTTGAAAATCCTGCTCAAGAAGCTGATTTTAATAAGGTTTTGCAAAATCTGCAAAAAATGAAGCCTGAGGAGCCAGCTGTTCCTGCACCTACAACTGATGCTGCTTCTGTGCCCACGACCGAGGGGGGGGCTGCTCCTGTAAGCGATGGTACTCCAGGGAATGTAACCGTTCCCGATAATGCATTGGGAGATATTGAAATTGCACCCTATTCAGGAGCAATTGCCTCTGATTTTATGTTGAGAGACTTTAATCTTGGCTCCACCAGTGGGGTTAACAATCCTGCCTCTTCATTGATGCTTGGAACTGGTTTGGATCTTAATTTGGGCGTGTCTCCAATCATTACCTCTCCTGATCCCTATGACTTTTCATCTGCCAGTTCTTCATTGTTGAACCCAGCCCCACTTTCAAGCTCTCTTGGCTTTTGTGGTGTGGGGGGGAGCAGTCTTTACAATGATCCTTTCAGTTTGTATTCTCCTTCTTTAAGTTTTGGCGGGCTGTCCGGCGGGTTGGGGGGATATAATCCAGGTTCCCTTTCTCTGAGTTTTCCTTCCTATGCCTCATTTTTAACCAGTCCCTCACCGACATCTGCTGCGCCTAGTCAGCCGGCATCAACTTCTCCTGGGGCAACGGGCTCAGCTCCTGCGGCCACCCCCCGCCCATCCTTATCGAATGTTTTTCTGGAAGGCGTTGGTGAAGATCCTGCCAATGTGAAACCACTTTCACCTGAGCAAGAACAGCGAAAGACCAAAGCTCTTGAAACGATTGCGCAAATTGAGTCTGATGACAGTGCTTCTCCGGAAGCTAAACAGGCTGCTGCCATTTTAAAACAATTGGTTCAAAACCCGACAGGTTCAATTCAAACCCCAAATGGAAAAATTACGCCGCCTGAAGGAGCTTTTGAATCCAGTTTAACTGTTTTGGAAACCTACCAAGACTTAAAGAGCAAAGGCATTGATACGGCAGATGCTGAGGTCGTATTTATGTTGGCTGCTCAAGGGGTTCAATCAGGTGAATCGCCTGAAAGTATTGCCGCCAGTGTTCAACAAGTTGCAAAGAGTGGCTCAACTGAAGAGATTACGGCCAATTTGAAAGGTATTCGTTCGGAGAAATTTGTGGAAAGTCAGCAAGATATTTCGAAGCTGGCTGGTAATTTGAAAAACTCTGAATTGGTCAATGATCTGGCAACCGGTGTTTTGGGAGATGATTTTGTCAAACAGGTACAAGCCTTAGAGGGGGGAGCAAATGTTACCTCTGTCGAAGAAGCCTTGGCTTTCATTAAATCTTCGGGCAAAGATACAACCCCCAGTTATGTCACTCAAATTATTAAAAGCCCTAAATTTGCTGAGCAATACCAACCCATTTTGGATTCTGCAAAACAGCAGTACCAGGAATTAGATCAAGAAGCGCGTGATTTGATCTCGCAAGTAAATGATTCAGATGTTCTGAGAGTTCAGGTTACGAATATCGATGAGGCCATTGATCTATTATCGAAATCGCCCTCTCCCAAGGCCGCTGATTTGTTAGGGAAACTGCGTGAGTCCAAGGCAAAGCAAGATGCTTTAGCGCCTCAGTTGGCGGGTATTCAGCAGCTGAGTGCAGTGAGTAAGAACTACCATTCCATGCAAGAATCGATGACAAAAGCACTTAGTGATCTGCGTGCTTTGCCTGACTCGCCGACAAAGGCCTCTCAGATTCGGATGTTAGAGACTGTTCAAACAGAACTGACAAATACAGGGCAACTTTCTCCAACATCGGCTCGCGCTTATGCTGACTTTAAGGTTGGCCGTCAGGTTCGTACTTTAGAGGCCGGACTGAATAGTGACCCACTTCAGACGACCCACGGGCGAAAGGTGATTCGAGGTGTCGTTAGTGCATTTGAAACCGCAGGAACACCACAAGAAAAAGATCAGGCATTTACTCAAATCGTTACAGGATTAGAAAATGGTACGATTGTTGCTCCTACTGCTTTGGCTGTTCAAAATCAGGTTTTAACAGGTTTGGGGTTAGAACCTGCCACTAGGGTCCTTACCCCACCACAATTTTTAGCTCGGATTAAAACTTACAGTCCAAGTGCTGTCATTTCTTCAACCATTCAGCAATTTGGAGTAATGTCTACTGCGAATGATATAGCACGTTCGAATCTAACCGGTGAACCTCCCTTAAGTTCAATAGCAGACAGACAAGCTGAATATTCGACTACAGCAATGAACTTGAATATGAGTCCCAGCGGTTTAACTGCATTGGCCGCGAGTAATCCAGTCGTTGCTTCTCTTATGGATTTTAATCAGGCTGCTGATGCAGAACGAGATTATAACTATAGTTTGCCTCCTGATCAACAAGCTGCAGCTTGGGGCAATACCTTTAATAATTTATCTGCAAGCAATGCAATCTGGGATCAGATGGATCGTCAATTTGCAGAAAGTTTAAATCAGCTTTCTCAGGCCAATGATCAAGTCATGGTCGCAAATGGACTTCCTCCGCTTAGCAGTGGCGATCATGTGATTTCTCGGGATCCCCATCTCAGTGCAAGCACGCAAAAGTTGGTAGATGAAGCAGATGCACTTGCGGATCGCTTGATCTTGGCGCCGCTCCCGGCAGTGAATGGGGAAGCCTTTTTAAGTGATTTGTTAACTCATTTTATTGATACCATTCGGGATTTGGATATGAAAACACGCCAGTTGGTTTTAAATCAAATGGCGCAAAAAATGGTCAATAATGCCATTACTCAGTTTTATAAAGACAAATCAGATGCGAATAATAAGCACCATCAAGAAGCTTTACAGCGTTTACAAGAATCGTTTAAAGCTCAAATTACAAAGGCGATTGAATCAAGCATGGCAGGACAATCCACGAATAATTCCCAAAGCGTGGCCTCCATGAGTGGTCGGGTTTCTGGGGCGACTTTATCTTCTGCGATGGATAATGTTCCAGCACAGAAGGTTGTTCAGGAAATGTTTAATTCCACCAATCAAATGTCTCCCCCCATTTCTGTCTTGCAAAAACAACGTATTTTGGATGGCATGGCACGAATCATGAAGGCCGCTGGAACCTCTCAAACTGATGACGATCAGATTGCCTTGAGGGGACTCAATACTATTTTGACGCGCGACCGCATGAATTGACGAACTCAGCGCAAAGCTAAAAAAGCCTGAGCATGAAACCATGCTCAGGCTTTTTTACTTTTATAAATGACTTTAAAAACAAGAGCCACTAAAATTTAATTTTAGTGGCTCTTGTTGAGGAAATCTAAAAAACTAGAGGACACCACCCGGACGAACCCAGTTGTAGAGAAAATCAGGAACAGCATCGCCTTTGGTTTGGTCAATTTTTTGCATTGCTTTGTGAAGCATCCAGCGAGCGTCTGAATTATCTTGACCCTCCATTTTGCTGATACCTGAATATGCTGAGGTTATCATAGCGGTTAAGGGGCCATAGGCATTGGTTACGCTGCTCTTATCCCATGCTTCGAGCCCTTTGCGGGCCAGGGCTGAGATCACGCGATCAGCATCAGCAGGTGAGCGTTGGTAAATTTTTGTCAGAGCTTGAATCCCGTCTGCACCTTGCGTGGCAAGCCGATCCAATTCTGCTGTGGGGGTTTGTGTTTCTTGTAAGAGTGCGCGGGCTTTGCCTGATGTGGTTCCAAATACAACGCTGTTTGCGGGTGAGTCAGCCGATTGGATATTGATGGCCCGAATTTTACTCTGTGTCAATTCAGAGAGTAAATCCTGTTCTGCATTATCAATTTTGCCATCTTTATTGATCGCGGTTTGCAGTTCCTTGGCATTGGCTTCAGTTAAAGCACCAGGATTTGTCTTTTTAATATTCTGCAGGGTTTGAAAGACGTCTTTATTGAGGCCTGTGACGCGTCCATCGATTCCAGCCATGTTGATTGGGTTCCTTTCGTGTGTCAGCAAATCTTCTTAACTTTCTTATACCCTTTTCTTGATAAAAACATGCAGGGTCAGGGAGTAAATTCTTTCTTTTTTTCATGTGGGTATTGGCTTGCGTGTCTGCTTTTGTTCCTTCTTTTCAATATCCCCCTGTATTTGTAAGAATCACTCAGTTCTGGCAAAATAGGGCTGGGTTCTCTCTAAGTTCTTCCGCTGTAAATCCCAAAGGAATAAGCACTTCATGAAAGCTGAAATTCATTGTCTTTATTGGGACAATACGGATCCCCGCATGGTGGAAGCCCATCAACGTGTGATGCGGCAGTTTGAAATTCCTGTGAATTATTTTTCTGAAAACCTGCCCCATGGATTTTGGATGAATGAAATACTGCGCCTGTCTGAAGCGGATGTGATTGGATTTTTGGATATTGATTGCGTCCCCCTTCACAAAGGCATCATTTTTCAGTTGATGAATTTTGCGCATCAGTATCAAAGCTTTGTGGGGCCGGCTCAGGTTTCGAACCATCTTGCACAAGTCCCCCATGTTTTTGCGGCTCCTTCCTGCCTGTTTCTTTCTAAAAAAGCCTATGAACAGTTAGGCCGACCCTCTTTGATTGAGAATGAACGCGCCGATGTGGCTGAAGAGCTCTCTTTCCAGGCTGAAGCGCAGGGACTGCGCTACCGGGCCATGTATCCCACCCGTTTTGAACATGCGCCTGAAAATGAGTTGTGGGCGCTTGGCAATTATGGGATTTACGGGATTGGCACGCTCTATGATGATCAGCTCTATCACCTGTTTCAGGCCCGTTTCAGTCAGCATCTTGCATTGTTTCTGACGCGTTGTGAACAGATACTTGAGGGCCGTTTTGATTTCTCCCAGATGATCAATGCCCGCAGTTTCAAGTATCCTGAAGTGATGAATAAATGAGGTAAATGAATTTGAAATCTTTGGCTCTGCTTTTGTCTGCCCTCTTAGTCGGGACACTGGCTACACCGGTCTCTGCGCAAACGCCTTTGACCCCTGCTGTGCAGGATATCAGCCCCTCGCAAAGTACGTTTGAAGAAGTGCGTTTGCTGCAAGAAAGGATTTTAAAGCGTTGGCAGGAAGTTCAGGAAGCCGGATTGCCCCAGGCTTCTGACCCAGAAATTAAGCGCCTTTTACAGGTAACAGGCAAAGCGCTGCAGGAATGGCAGGATCACCAGGCTGAAGGGGCTACCGGGCGTTTTTCCCAAACGGCCCAAGACCTGTTTGAATTGCAGGTGCGTCTGATGCCCAGCCGCAGTGTGGAAATGCGGGGGGCACTGGTGAATATGGATTTGATCCCCCCTGAACCTGAAGGCATTCGTGCCCGAATTCGTCAGCTGAAAGAGGCGGGTTTTAATACCCTCTTCCCCGAGGTTTTCAGGCGGGGGTTTGCCCTTTATCCCAACCGTCTGACCGAGCAGGAGCTTCAGTATGCCCGCAAGGGGGCAGATCCGCTGCGTCAATTTGTGCAAATTGCGCATGAGGAGGGGCTCTTGGTTTTGCCCTGGATTTGGGCCTTTCGCATTCTTTCCCCTGATTTAGCCACCCGCAATCCGATTTTGGAACACTTGCCTGCTTTGCGGGCTGAACCGCTTGATGGCAAAGGCTATACCAGTTCAGATGAAAATGTTGAAAATGAAACCCGCGCTTTTATTTCGCCTGCTGCTGAAGAATGGCGTCAGCTTTTGATTGGCACGCTGGCCGATTTATCGGCCCGTTATCCGATTGAAGGCTATTTGCTGGATTATATCCGCTACGGCAATAACCAGACCGAAGATCAGCTCAGCCAGACCCGTTTTCAATTGGACTATTTTCGCAAGGTAGGCCAGTTTCCCCCTGCCCGGATTGACCCGCTCGGCCCCCTGCAGGAAGACTGGCACCTTTGGCGCGAGGAACAGGTCAATCGCCTGGTCAAGGATCTGCGTTTGCAAATGGCAGGCTTCAATCCCGCTTTGGCTTTGGGGGCTGCAGTCTTTCGCAATGAGGTCAATGCCCGCAATACCAAAATGCAGAATTGGCGGCATTGGAGCAACAATAACTGGCTCGATTTTGTCGCGCCGATGATGTATGCCCGCACGATTGAAGAACTTGATCTCTGGCTGGATTGGGAGACCCAAGGGGGACGTGCTGATTTGCTCTACCCTATTTTGGGGGCGCATCAAACCCAGCGCAAAGCCTCTGAAATTTTCAATCAATTGGGCTTACTCCAGGCCCGGCATATTCCGGGCGTGAATATCTTTGCCGTTCGCAATCTCAGTCCCGAAACCCTGCGCTTGCTGAAAGCTGGCCCTTTTCGTGTACCCGCCAGGGTGCCGCATACCAATTTGCCAGGTGCGATTCAGGCCCAACTGAAGGATTTGCGGGCCTGGCTGATGCTGCCGGGAGATGCTGAAAAAGGGCTTGCACCCGTGCCCCGTCACCCTGGTTTGCAGGGCATGGTTTACCAATTGGCTGCCATGATTCAGACTTTGGAAGGCGCAAGTTTTCGCAATGGCAAGGTCAATGCCGCTCAAATTACGGGCTGGATGCTGCAATTGCAGACCGAACTTCAGAATCAGAGGGCCTTGCCTGCAGGTTTAAGCAAAGAAATTCAGTTTCGCTTGGGCTATGCCCAGGCTTTGGCCCAAGTCTTTGCTGCGCATGAGCCTGGCAGTTTCAGTTACCGTCCTCCAACTTCACCCCCAAGTGTGATTTTGCCCGAAGCACGGGCTTTGCCTCAGCTTGAAATCCCTGAAATGAGTGTGGCACCTGAGCTGAATGGCCTGCTGGATGATGTCGCTTGGAATCAGGCCGTGCTTTTGCCCCAGCCCTTTTGGAACAATGGGGCCGCACGCAGCCAGGCCCGCACAGATATTAAGCTGGGGTATGACGCCCAAAATCTCTATCTGGCTTTTAGCAATCAGGAACCGCGTATGGATCGCCTGCGCAGCACAATTCGGGTTGATGGTTCTGAGCGGGTGGTGAGCGAAGACGATACGGTTGAAGTTTTTCTCAGCACAGGGCCAGATCCAAAAAAATATGCCTATTTTGTGGCCAACCCGATCAATACCCGTTACCAGAAGACCAGTTGGGATCCCCAATGGAAGGGGGCCTGGCAGAGTGCTGCCCGTCGGGGTGAGCAGGGGTGGTTTCTTGAAATGGCGATTCCCTGGCTCAGTTTGGGCTCTCAAAGCCCGCCGGTGGGCAATCTGCGCTATGGCAATTTTTGCCGTCGCCGTCCTCAGGAAATCGTGCCCTATGCCTGTTGGTCGTTTACCTTTGGCGGGGTACATCGCCCGGATCGCTTTGGCAGCTTGAAACTCAAGCCTTTGCCCGTTCCCAGCCCTTCTCCTTCCGCGAATTAGCCGCGGGAATACCAGGCCTTGGCTCTGATTCGACTGATCAGGCTCTCCGAGATCTGCAAATCTGGGTCGAGTACGCGGGCATTGTTTAAGGCATAGAGTGCTCTGCGGTATTGGCCCCGAGCGGCCAAACGCATGCCCTGAGAATAGTAAAAACTGGCGGCATTTTTACGTGAGGCTTCGGGCACTCCCTTGTTATTTTGAGGTTCTGGATCCTCTTCTTCAACCAAGCCGCCATCATAGGCGTTGAAGTGTTCTTCTTCCTGTTCCTGATACTGTTGGTAAACCTTTTTCAGGGTTTCACCAAAACTGCTTTTGGGGGGGGCCTTCTTTTGCACAGGTACTTGGTAGACCACGGCATCAAACCAAGCCTGTTGTACCAGATCCTGTTGGCGATCATAGGCTTCACGCAGTTGAGGGTCGAGCAGCGTGTCTTTGGCGTGACTCAGTTCTTTGAAACGCAAATCTGCACCTTCACGGTCTTCTGAACCCAGTGGGAAGCGATCAGGATGGCATTCCTTGGCGCGCAAACGAAAGGCTTTGCGAATATCTTCTTCTGTGGCCATGCGGGTGATGCCCAGCAAGGCGTAAAAATCCTGTTCCTGCCAGGAAAGAAATTCTGAACTCATTGGCTATTCGCCCTGCATTTGCACGGTGATTTGGTGCCAGCGTTCGCCTTGACCAAAATCTACCAGTACAATCTGTTGCCAGGTATCCAAGTGCATTTGGCCACGGCTGAAGGGTACCGTCAGACTGGTTCCAATCAAAGCGGTTTTGAGTTGCGTCTCCGCAGGCTCACTGCCAAAAATTTGCAGTTTTTGCCAAATCTGTTCCTGGTTTGACGTTTTGCCCCCTTCGCAGGTCACGGTGGTCAATGCCACGGTATTGCCAGGAATAAAAACCGTCACAATGCCTTCTGCCAGACGGCTGTTGCGCAATAAGCGTTCGACTTGACCTGAAATATCTATCAGCGTCAATTTTCCATCTGTTTTGATTTCAAAAACACGTGTAATGACCATGGTGCTTTTATTATACGCGGGAATTCAGATTTGAAGCGAATTCTATTTTTTGAGTTTTAGGTTTGTTTTTGATGCTTTTGGGTGTTTTTGCGAATATTTTTAAGGGTTTTGATCTTGGCGAGAGCGCATGCACAGGTCCTGTTTTGAAGGGGCTATCCTCTGTCCAGGGTCTTCTATTTTCAGGCAAACTGCATAGAGAGCATCTTGAAAAGGAAATTGAACATGTCAGAATTCTGGACCCGTCACCTAGAAACCCTTTCCCAGTTAGAACGCGAATTGGCCTCTGTTTTTCAGGGTATTGAAGAAAGGGCTTTTATCAACCAGGCCCGGGTCTTACAGGCATTTCAGGATCACCGCATCGGCGAGCATCATTTACAGGGGTCCTATGGCTATGGGCATGATGATTTGGGGCGTGAAGCGCTGGAAGCTGTTTTCGCACAGGCTTTGGGCGGGGAAGCCGCCTTGGTGCGACCCCATCTGGCCTCAGGAACCCACGCGATTGCCTCTGCGCTTTTTGGCTGTTTGCGGCCCGGTCAGGAACTGCTTTTTGTGACCGGTCACCCCTACGATACCCTTGAAGAAGTGGTGGGGGTGCGCGGTGAAGGCAATCCCGGCAGCTTAATGGATTGGGGCGTCAAGTACCGCGAAGTGGATATCCGTGATTTTGCCAGCCCAGCCGAAGCCCCTTGGGAAGAATGGCTGCGGCCTGAAACCACAGTGGTTCAGATTCAGCGTTCCCGTGGCTATAATTGGCGTTCGTCGATCCCGATTGCTCAGATTGCTGAAATTGTCAAAGCCGTTAAAGCCTGTCGGCCTGACATGATTGTTTTTGTTGACAATTGCTATGGAGAATTTGTTGAAGAACGCGAACCCTGCCATGTGGGAGCAGATTTGATCGCGGGTTCCCTGATCAAAAATCCGGGGGGCGGCTTGGTGCCCTGTGGGGGCTATGTCTGTGGGCGGGAAGATTTGATTGAAAAGGTGGCCTGTCGGGTTTTTGCGCCGGGGATGGGGCGTGAACTGGGGGCTACGCTGGGTTTTAATCGTTTGGCTTTTCAAGGCTTTTTTCTGGCTCCCCATGTGGTTTCTCAAAGTTTAAAAGGCGCTGTGCTGACCGCACATGCCCTGGCCAAAGCGGGCATTCAGGTCTCTCCCGCCGCAGATGAACCCCGTACAGATATTATTCAGGCCCTGCGTTTTGAAGAACGGGACAAACTGGTGGCTTTCTGCCGTGCGATTCAACAGGCCTGTCCGATTGATGCCTATGTAACTCCCGAGCCAGCAGCCTCACCAGGATATGGCGATGAAGTGATCATGGCAGCGGGTACGTTTGCAGAAGGTTCAACGATTGAGTTGAGCGCCGATGGTCCCCTGCGTCCTCCCTATGTGGGCTATTTGCAAGGAGGCTTGGCCTACGCGCATAATAAGCTTGCTTTGGCCAGTCTGCTCAATCATTTTGGGGGCTGAAGCCTGCGCTGTAACTCTGGGCACAGATGTTTAGAAATGGGTTTGCGTATAATGAACCCACACGAATAACTGTCCTGGATAGCGCATGTTTGATATATCTCCCGAACCTGAGCAGGATTTAACCAGCCTGTTCACAAGAAATACAATTCAACGCAAAACCGAGAAGAAAGAAAAACCTGCCAATGCAGCCATTCAACTTCCGGGGCAGCCGGGTGTTTCACCTGCTGTTAAGCAGTTTATGAAAGCCCGGTCTGAAATTAACCTGGGTTTGAAAAATATCTATGAGCGCCGTCAGACGCCGCTTGAGGAGCGTCGTGATGCTGAACCCATGCCTGAGCGTGAGCCTGGAGATGACAATCTCTTGAGCTTCAGTCAGTTGTTTGAGCGCAATAAGGTTTTGCCCCGTACCGCCAGTGGCAAGCCCAAGCGCCCTCTTTTGCCGCTTGACTCTGAGGAGAAATCCACTCCTTTCAGTATTTTGCCCCCCGAAAAAAACACGGGCGCTGAAAATCAAGGGGAACAATGGGTCAATCCCCGTCCTGACAATCCGCAGGATTTGAGTTTCAATGACCTGTATTACAAATACCGCAAACTGCAGCTTCACTATTCGGTCTGTCAGATTTTGCTCAAGGTCGGGTTGGCGCTGAATGCCCAGCTTCAGGAAATTTGTAATCTGATCGTTGAAAAATTTAGCTTGTGGCAATGTCATATTTTTCTGATTGAAGAGGGCAAAGAAGAGAGCTTATCCTGTGCTGCCAGCGTGAGCAAAAAGCATATGGAATTTTTGCAGCACAGCCCTTCCTGGGCTGTGAAAGTGGGCAGCCAGAGTCAATTGGGACAGGTGATGTCGGAGCGCCGGGATATTCTCACGGGTCATGAAATGTACAATCGCTATTCTCTGCCGATTTCACATCAGCAGGAAATGATGGGGATTATCGATATCTACCATGCGCCCTCGCATTTGCTGACGGTTGAAGAGCAGGTCACGCTGAAAACAGTGGCTGCACAGCTTTCTTCCTATCTTGAAGAATATCGCAAACATGAGCGGGCGCAGCAAATGGCGATTACCGATGGCTTGACCCATCTCTACAATCACCGTTATTTTCAACAGCGCTTTGAAGAAGAATTGCGTTTGGCTCACCAAAAAGATCAGTGGATTTCTCTGATTCTGGTGGATATCGATTTCTTTAAGCAAATCAATGATGTGCATGGCCATTTGCAGGGCGACAAGGTTTTGCAGCAGGTGGCAGCGGTTATTCGTAAAACCTTACGTACTGGCGATATTGCCGCCCGTTATGGGGGCGAAGAGTTTGCTGTGCTCTTGCTCAATACCCCGCTCGAAATTGCCGAACAGGTGGCCGCTCGCCTGCGTGAAAGCATTGAAAGCGAAGAAATTAAGGGCAGTTTTGAATCTCCGCTGAAAGTGACCGCCAGTTTGGGCGTGGGGGGTGTTTTGGCTCCTGAACTTGGGCAAAGAGAACAAATTATCGCAGCGGCCGATGAAGTTCTTTATGTGGCCAAAGAAAATGGCCGAAACCAAGTACGTGTGGCCCCTGCCTTGGTTTCTCGCGAAAAAGAAAAACCTGCGCCTGTTTTGGCTGAAAGCCCCAATTTCAGGTGGCTGGAATTTTTCCGCAAGCAGGAAGAATTGATCAAGCAGGAATGGGAAACCCAAACCAAGAATTATGCAGTGCCCGAAGTGACCAATGCAGTTTGGCGGATGAAGCCTGTGCTGTCTGAAGTCTTAACAGCCCTTTCTGATCTCTTGGACAAGCGGGTCAGCCCTGAAGAGTTTAAACAGCGCGAACTTTTGCCAGCCCGCTTAACGCGTGAAATTCAAGAAGGGTCCGCTGAGTTTTCGCTGATCAGCTTTGAGATGGCGGTGATTCTTTTGCAGGAAGCCCTGAAACATGCCGTGAGCATGGCACATTTCTCTACAGCGGAAAGCCATGAGGTGAGCGCTGTGATTGACCAGTTGGCAGATCGTCTCAATGCCTCGTTATTGCAGCTCTTTCGCCAACCCCCAGCCAGGAGTTAGCACGTGGCTTGGATACTTTTGCTGGTGGCCGCCGTCTTTGGCTATATTTCGCTGAGCATGTTTGTGGCGGGTTTTAAAGAACAGGATGAAGCTGAACGCATGAAACTGATGCGTTCAGGATTTGGCACCCTTACCCTGTGTTTGATGGGAATTGTTTTTGCCTGGTATTCTCTGATGGGTGGTACTGCTCCCTGAGTGGGGCAGATGAAAACCTTTATGCACAAAAGAGGCCACTTTTTGAGTGGCCTCTTTAATTTAAGGCGATGCGCTCAGGAATCTTTATAAATCGATTTTATCGAGTAAGCCGTCGACGATACCGTATTCCAGGGATTCTTTGGCATCCATCCAATAATCGCGATCAAAATCCTTCATGATTTTTTCAAAGGGTTGATCGCAATTTTCAGCCAAAATACGTGCACCCATTTCTTTGGTTTTCACGATTTCTTTGGCATGAATGGCGATATCTGCTGCTGCCCCTTGAATCAGGCCACCGATACTGGGTTGGTGAATCATGACGCGTCCACTGGGATAGATAAAGCGACGGCCTTTGGCTCCTACAGAAAGCAGGATGGAGCCCATTGAAGCGGCTAAACCCATACACACAGTAGAGACGGGGGAGGTGATCATCTTGATGGTGTCATAAATGACCATGCCAGAGGTTACAACGCCTCCAGGACTGTTGATATAGAGGGTAATTTCCTCGCCAGGCTTTTCGGCTTCCAGATACATCAAGCGGTTGACGACATCACGGGCCGAGGCATCCATGACGGGACCCCAGAGAAAAACTTTGCGTTTTTCCAGAAATTTTTTCTGAAACAGACGCGCTTCGGAAAGATTTTCAAGTAAATCTTTCACTGGGCTTTTTTCATCATCTTCATCATCTTCTTCAAATCGAATCATCAAAGCAATCCATCCTTGTCTGAGGACTTTTGAAGTTCAGTCTAACATACCCTTTGACTTGCGGGCATATTTTGAAGGGCTTGATTCTCTTGAAACTTTTGTGAATTCTGAACGGTTCAAGATTTCAACCCTCCTCATTGAGGCTGAGATCAGGTAAAATAAGGTTTTATAAAGGGCTAATGAAGTGGCATGAGTAAAATTGATCTGGATGTGATTTTAGCAGAAACGGATTTATTCCGCATTCTTGGGCTGGATTTTGATGCCTCCCCAGATGATATCCGTTCGGCGTATAAAAAACTCGCCAAACAGGCTCATCCCGATATGTTTACCGACGCGCATTTGAAAACAAAGGCTGAAAAAGCCTTTATCTCGATTAGCGATGCTTTCAATACCCTCCGCGACCCTTTTAAGCGCAAAGATTATGAACGCACGCTTGATCGGGTACGTCAGGCGGAAGCCGACGCTGCAAAAGCTGCCGCAAAAGCTGCTGAATCTGCAAAGGCTGCCCATTCATCCACTGCGCCCCCTGCCAGCGCTGAAACTCCCAAAGCGCAGCCCTCTCCCGCTGCTGCAGAATCTGCAGCAAAGGCCCGGCAAGCCCGCCAAGAACAGGCCGATTTGCATTTCCAAAATGGCAAGGAATATGAAAAACGCAATGAATTGGATGAAGCCATTCGTGAATTCCAAGAAGCGATTCGGCTTTCTAACGATGTTGCCAAATATCACAGTCAATTGGGTTTGGCACTGCAGAAAAAAAATTGGGGGGGCTATGCCCAGGCAGAGTTTAAAGTGGCTCTCCATTTTGATCCTACCGATAAATTGGCGCTTAAGCATTACCAACCCAGTGCAGGTTTGACGATCCCACGCAGTTCACTCGGTTTTAAACTGCTGAACATGTTCAAATCGCCCGGTCAAAGCAATCGGATTGGCGATATTTTGATCAAACAGGGACACCTCAACAAAGACCAACTCCAGAGTGCTTTGAAAAAACAAAGTGACGAGAAGTTGATGTTGGGCGAAATTTTGATTCGGATGAAGTATATTAAGCCTGAACATTTGGCCCAAGCCTTGATTCAACAGGCCGAGTCGCTGGCCAAAGACGCCGCTGAAAATTCCAAATAAGCGAATTTTTGAAAAGGGATTTGCTCTCAGTTTCTAAGCTAAAACTGTTATGATAGAAAAAAATGAAGTTCTTCGGGGGCACACCCATGAAAAAAAATCCTTTGATTGCATCGTTGCTTGTTTTTGGACTTTTGGCTGCAGGGGGAACTGCTTTGACGCTTCTACCTCAAATCGCCCAGGAGTCAGCGCCAGCTTATGCCAAGGGAGAGGTCTCCTGGCGAGTATATGATAAGGGCTTAAAAGAGGCCAAAAAAACAGGTAAACCTGTCTTTGTACAATTCTTCGCGACCTGGTGTGGTTATTGTCGCAAAATGGATAAGGAAACCTTTACCAATTCAGCTGTTCAGAAAGAACTTTCAAAATTTGTACCTGTACGTGTCACTGAAAGCTCTGAAAATAAGGTTGCCCACGAAGGCCAATTGGTGACTGAAAAAGAATTGACCTCTATTCATGGGGTCCAGGGCTTTCCCACCTTGGTTTTCATGGAATCCAATGGCAAAGTGATTGGCAAAATTCCCGGCTATTTGGGGCCCAAAGAGTTTTCAGGCATGCTGAAGTTTATTGAAACGGGTTCCTATAAAACCATGGACTATGAAAAATTCAGCAAAACCGTACTGAAAAGCTAACTGATAGCTGAATTGCCCTTGTGAGAAGAGTAAGCCTGTAAATCTGAAAAAAAGTTTTAGGCTCAAAAAAGAAGCCCCGCATATTCATGCGGGGCTTGTGCTTTTTCAGGGCTTAGAGGGATTTTGCCACGTAGTGAACAAGATCCACAACGCGGTTGGAGTAACCCCACTCATTGTCATACCAGGAAATGACCTTGACCATCCGTTTGTCGAGCACCATGGTCAGGGCTGAATCGACAATTGAAGAAATGGGACAGGTTTTATAATCCATGGAGACCAAGGGCTCATCAGAAACCTTCAGTACATTGGGATAGGTCTTGGCCGCGAAATCACGCAGAATCTGATTGACTTCTTCAGCGCTGGTGTCACGGTTGACTTCGCAGACCAAATCCACAACAGATACATCGGGCGTGGGAACGCGCATGGCCAAACCATTCAACTTGCCATTCAGCTCAGGAATTACCAGGCCAACCGCCTTGGCCGCACCTGTGGTGGTGGGAATAATTGACATCGCGGCGGCACGGGCCCGGCGCAGATCGTCATGGGGAAGATCCAGAATTTTTTGGTCATTGGTATAAGAGTGAACGGTGGTCATCAGGCCACGGGCGATTCCCAAAGCGTCATGCAAAGGTTTGGCAACGGGTGCCAGACAATTGGTGGTGCAGGAGGCATTGGAAATAATATGGTGGTTTTGGGGATCGTATTTTTCATGGTTGACACCCAATACGATTGTGATGTCTTCACCCTTGGCAGGAGCAGAAATGATGACTTTCTTTGCACCAGCTGTGCGATGGGCAGCAGCTTTTTCGGCTTTGGTAAACAAACCGGTAGATTCAATCACGATATCTACACCCATTTCGCCCCAGGGCAAAGCTGCAGGATCGCGCTGAGAAAGTACTTTGAGCGCTTTGCCATTGACGTAGATCGTATCGCCTTCGGCACGTACTTCGCCAGGGAATGTTCCATGAATAGAGTCATATTTCAGCAGATGGGCCAAGGTTTTTGAATCGGTCAAGTCGTTGACCGCTACAATTTCAATATCTTCCATTTCGCTGGCAGCACGGTAGACCTGACGTCCGATGCGGCCAAAGCCATTAATACCAACACGGGTAGCCATAATAATCTCTCTCCTTTTGGATAGGTTTCAGATTCAGGATAGCACAGCCCAAGTCGCTTAGGAGGACGGGAATTGAAGATCTTTTCTTTCTCTCAATTGCTTAAACGCAGAACTCAATCTTTGTCCTCATTTACTCCGAAGATAGACCCTATTCCGCTCAAGAAGCAGAGTGTCTGAAGTCTTTAAACGTGTTGCCGGTTTGGGGCTGAGACATTGGCTTTGCGCTTGAGAGCTGATTTGAAAGGAATTGCGTTCCTCTTTGAACTGAAGCTGGTTTGTTTTGAGCTAATGGGGCTCCGCATTGACAGGTGCTGTAAGTAAAAGCATCAAAAGATAGAAAATACGTGTTTTGTTCATTTTTCTTGGGGGCAGGAGGGTTCAATATTTGAGACTTATCAGGGTATAATAAACCTATCTGAAATGCTTGACCCGTCAAGAAAAGAAAGTATTTATTTTCAACCCAGGTCAAAGATTCGGAACTTTAAACACTTCTTAAACTGTTTTCGTCCAGATATTATTTTTGTGCTTGATGATTTGTTTGAAACCCAGTCTATTAAAGGGTTTGAGCTGTTTATCAAGATTTAATGGAAAAATAGAGGGTGTTTAAGAATATTTTCCCAGGTAACTGGGTATAACCTGTATGTAAGCAATTCAAACAGATCGCAAACGGAGGCTTCAAGCAATGGGAAATATGATGGTCAACGGTGTTAATGTAAACGCCCAGTATATTCGTGAACTTCAGGAAGGCGTTACGCAGAACCAGTTGGCAACAGCTATTGATGGTGATGGATTTGACTCTCTCGTTTATAAAGATCCTGAAAATGGCAAATTTTATATCGCCTATGGCGACAATATGGATTTCAGCAGCCTGCAGAACCGTGGCCCTGGCGACCGTACCCATGCCACGCTGAATGGCAAAGTGGTTGAAGTGAAATTGTTTGAAAATGAAGTAAATTCAGCCTCTGAAGGCGCAATGGAAGCGCTGAAACTGGGCAAGACCGTCGCGGTTGGCGCAGGCAAAATGGCCATGAACAATGGCGTTGAAATTGTCGGTGCAGGCATGACCTTGGGCATGTTCGCCCGTATGGGGGGTGCAAAAGTTGCCAGTACTGCCGGTCAAAGTTTTATGAGCAAAGTAGGCACCTGGGCTTTTGGCCCTGCCAAAGATCTGACCGTACAGGCCGGCAAGGGTTTTGGCAAAGCTGCTAAATGGGGTGCGATTGCTGTGGCTGGTGCTGCGGTTGTCGGTACTGCCGGTTATGCGATTTATGGTGCTGCTCGCAGCCAAGATGATAAAGGTATTAAATCCATCACAAAGTAAATTATTTCCCTTTCCTTGTTTGAAGCTTACACCCCCCAAATTTTTGGGGGGTTTTTCACTTTGTGAGTTTGTTTTTATGATTCACTCAAAGATTTTCAAGTAAATCACCGGTCAGATTTAAAAAGTCATAGAGCAGATGACCCGTGATGCCCCAAATGGTGAATTCGAGATAGTCAAAATAGTAGATTTGGTAGACTTTGCCGCCAAAACTTTTGGGTTGGGTGCGTTGATTTTTGCGGTCTAAGAGATGCTTTAAGGGCACTTCGATCAAGGTTGCAATTTCGCCCGGATTGATACGGTAGGGGTAGGCCTCTGGAAAAATGCCGACAAGGGGGTAGACCAGAAACTCAGTCAAGGTGGGCATGGCCTGCATTTGCCCCAAAATACGGATAGCTTCGGGTTCGATGCCCACTTCTTCCCAGGTTTCACGCAGGGCCGTTTCTTGAATTGAACGATCTGAGGCAGGGTCAAATTTTCCGCCTGGGAAAGAGATTTGGCCTTTGTGGTGGCTGACCTTATGGGTGCGTTGGGTCAAGAGAATATGCAATTCCCCCTTTTTAAAAAACAAGGGAAGCAAGACTGCTGCTGGGGTCAATGAAGGACCTGGCGCCGTCTCCCAACTGGGTTTGTGCTCTTTGAGGCGTGCTTGCAATTGTTTTTCAGGCAGCATGGTCTTCACTTTCTCTTTTCAGGAAATGATCAAAGCAATCGATCCAGTTTTTTCGATTTAACAAACTGGAGTTCTGAAGTTTTTCCCGCAGGAGCGTCCCTTCAGGAGGATGGGCGATCAGGTTTTCAGCCCGGGTTAAAAATTCGTCTTGACTTGTGCAGACCCATTCACGAAGTTCCAGGGTGTTTAATACCGCTGCAGCTGCATTTCTTTGCTCCCAGTTGGGGTGGTTGAGGGTGAGCAGCGGGCGACCCAGCCACAGAGCTTGACAACTGGCCTTGAGACTGTTTTGGGGAAAGGGGGCCAAAGCCAGATGTATCTGCTGATGAAAAAAGCGCAAGGGTTCCTGAGAGGTGCAAGCACCCCAGAAACGCAAACGGTAGCTTGAAATACCCCGGCGTTGGAAAACCTGCTCAATATATTGACGCATCAGGGGGTCATCAAAGGCCTGAGTAAACAGGCACAATCTTAGGTCTGGTAAGTGCAGCAGTAAATCTCCCCAATAGCTAAGGGTCTGGTTGGAAAGGTACCGCAAGGGGCCAGCATAACCTGCCACTGGGGCCCCTTGGGGGAAGGGCAGAACAGGCAGCTCAGGCAGGGAGTCTGTCCAAAGCAAAGGCAAACAGGAATTCTTGTCGCAAAGCTGATTGTGCGACAGTTTAAATCTCTTGATGGGCTTGATTTCAGGAATCCCGTTTTCAGCTTCGAGGCCCTTTAACCAGACCGTTTGCGGTGCATAGGGGGCCAATTGAAGGCTTTCGCTTAACTCGGGCCCGCATAAATCGAGAATACAATTGGGAGGCTGGGTTTGTAAAAAGGCAACGGGGTCAATCGCCTGCTGGGTCTGCTCAGTTCTCCAAACCAGGGGGGTGCCTGGCTGGGGGCTTTCTGCGTAAAGGACCTGAATCTCCCAACGCTGGCTTTTTTTGCATTCCTCTAAGAGGGGAGTGGGGGGGGCTTTTGACGCGGAGAGCAGAAAGAGCAGCTTGAGTAAAGCTTCTGAACGCTTTGGGGGGGAGGGGGGCTGATTCCATTCAGGCCATTGAATTTGTAGGCGTTGAGTCTCAAGGGTTTGATCTGAAACCTCAGATTGAGAGGCCAGCAAATCAAGATAACGGCTCCAGACCTCCAATTGAAGCGGAGGGGAATTCAATTGCTTGAAATAACGCTGAATCCAGCTCTGAAAGGGCTCGAAAAAACCACAGAGCCAAGCCGCCAGACTGAAAGCCCGCGCATCGACGGCTTGTTCAGGCAAAAGACCTTGCCCCTGTTCAAGACAGGCAAAGGCATGAAAGGGCAGGCCATGGCGCAAATAGATTTGACCCATTCTGAGCAGGGCGTGGGTGTGTTTT
Source organism: bacterium (Candidatus Blackallbacteria) CG13_big_fil_rev_8_21_14_2_50_49_14 (assembly GCA_002783405.1). Classification (NCBI taxonomy): domain Bacteria; phylum Candidatus Blackallbacteria; species bacterium (Candidatus Blackallbacteria) CG13_big_fil_rev_8_21_14_2_50_49_14. Next base: position 51,395 of record PFGG01000028.1, read on the forward strand.
GGGTTGAGGGCCGTGGCTTGGCGCAAATGGGTAAGCGCTGGTTCGACTTCTTGGTGGGCGTAATAGGCCAGTCCCAAGCTGTAATGAACATCTGGATCCTCGGGGGCGATCTGAAGGGCTTGCAGACAAAGCTGAATCGCCAATTGAACTTGATTCTGACTGAGTTTCAGACTTGAAAGTAAAAGCAAGGCTCCTGGATGGGAGCTGCTTTGCAGCAGGGTTTGCAGCTCCTGTTCGGCTTCCTGGAATTTGCCTGCTTTTAAATTGTGCAGGGCCTTCTGGAGCTGTGCTTCAGTCTCTTCGGGTTTCATTCTGCCTTCCGGGCTTGAAATTTAGAGGGGCAGTTTAGATAAAAGAGTAAAGCACCGGCTGATGCTCCCGGTAATAAAATGAGCTGTAAGAAGGGGACCCATCCGATCAGGAGAAGTGGGATAGAAAAAAGACAGAAGGAAGCGAAGTTGTTTTTGAAAAACTGAAGCTTTTCCTGGAGCGGATAGCTTTTGCGGGCAAGAATCATATCCAGCAAATCCAAAGCCGTTAAAAGGGTGATCGGGATTAAAAAGAGCAAAGGCCCCACGATCGGAATCAGCAGGAGGGGGAGCACGAGCAGCAGAACCAGGGTTTTAAAACAAAGCAGGCGAAAAATTTCTTTTAGCATAAACGCCAGTGAAGGAGCGGGAGGAGGCGTTTTCTGGGGGCCCAGCAGATCTTCTTCAAACTGAAGCGCCAGGGCGTCTAAAAAAGGTATACAAATCAATGCTGAAACAGGGAGAAAGAGATAGAGAAAGAACAATGAGAGCGCAAGCCCTGTGAATAAAACCAGCATGCCTTGAAGCGCTTGAGTCCAAGCCGTTTGGGTGAAACTTTGCGTGAGCCAGAGGTTCAGATTTTGAAAAACAAAATTTAGCCCCAGATAGAGCAATAAAAGAAGCGCCAGGCTGCTGATTAGCAAAGGCCAGAGCGCGAGCTTCCGGAGATGCGGAGCAGTATAGACCTTAAACAATCCCAGGGGAATCCAGAGCAAACTCTTTAAAAAACGGGGCTGGGCTTGAAAAGATGAGTCTTGGCAACGCAAACAGGTTTCTGTTTCAATTGAAACGAGTGGGTTCCCACACTTGAAACAGCGCTGCACGCGGTGTCTAAACCTGTTTTCGGGAGCTGCTGCGTTTCGGGCTTGCCGTTTTCGGGGCGGGAAGAAGTGCTTGATCCAAGACTTCAGCCATCTCTTTGACCAGGGTAAATTCAATTTGTGAGCGAATTTCCTGGGGAATTTCTTCAAGTGCGTTTTCATTTTCATAGGGCACGAGCAGATGGGTAATGCCTTCCCGGAAGGCCGCCAGAGATTTTTCTTTTAAACCGCCAATTGCCAGGACTTTTCCACGCAGGGTCACTTCACCTGTCATGGCAATATCGGCGCGAACAGGACGTTGGGTTAAGGCTGAAATCAAAGCGGTACCCAAGGCGATTCCCGCAGAAGGGCCATCTTTGGGGATGGCGCCCTCAGGCACATGAACATGGATATCCTGATTTTGAAGGGCATTGCGTGTAATACCCAAAACTTCAGATTTTTGGCGTACATAGCCCAAGGCGATCTGCACAGATTCTTTCATGACATCGCCGAGCTGACCTGTCATGAGCAGTTTGCCTTTGCCAGGGCTGAGGGCGACTTCAATCGGCAGAATAGAACCCCCGACTTCTGTCCAGGCCAAACCACGAACCAAGCCAATTTCACTGTTTTTATCAGCTGCAGGTTCCGCAAACTTTGGCGGCCCCGCCAATTCTGTCAGCGTTTTTAAGCTTTGAATCCGATGCGGTACGGCTTCATTTTGTACTATCCGGCGGGCCAGACGGCGGTAGAGTGAGCCAATCCTGCGTTCCAATTCGCGCACTCCCGCTTCACGGGTATAGCGGCGGATCAGGCTGCGCAGGGCGCTTTGGGTGATTTGAATGCCCTGGGCTTTGAGGCCACTTTCTTCAAGTTGGCGGGGGATCAGATAATCCCGTGCAATCGCCAGTTTTTCTTCTTCGGTATAGCCGCTGAGCGAAACCACCTGCATGCGATCGAGCAGGGGTTTGGGGATCGTATGGCTGACATTGCCAGCACATAAAAACAAGATCGAGGAGAGGTCAAAGGGCAAGTCGAGGTAATGATCGCGAAAGGCTGAGTTTTGGGCAGGATCGAGAACTTCCAGCAAGGCTGATGCCGGGTCTCCGTGGTAATGCCGGGTGAGTTTATCGACCTCATCCAGCAGAATGACCAGATGAGAGGTGCCTGCGCGTTTAACAGCCTCGATCAAGCGACCGGGCATCGCCCCCACATAGGTGCGGCGGTGGCCCCGAATTTCGGCGTCATCACCTACACCGCCCAAGGCAATCCGTTCAAATTTTCGCCCAGTGGCATGGGCAATCGAGCGGCAGAGAGAAGTCTTTCCAACTCCGGGGGGGCCAATCAGGCAGAGCAGGGTATGGGGGGCTTTGCCTGAAAGTTTACGCACAGCGAGGTATTCGAGAATGCGATCTTTGACTTTTTCAAGCCCAAAATGTTCGCGATCGAGAATCCGGCTGGCCTTTTTGAGATCGACATCTGGGGCGGGTTCGGGTTCCCAGGGCAGGGCCAAAAGGGTGTCCAACCAGGTGCGAATCACGCCACTTTCAGCGGATGAACTGTGCATTTTGTCTAAGCGGGTCAGTTCTTTATTCGCTTTGTCCTGAACTTCACCGGCGGGTAGCAGGGCTATTTTTTCTTTGTATTCTTTGATTTCGGGATCATTTTCTTCGCCCAGCTCTTCACGGATCGCAGTCAGCTTTTCGCGCAGGAAAAACTCTTTTTGGTGTTTATCGATCGATTCGCGCACCCGGCTGTGAATCTGGTTTTCGAGACTTGCCAATTCTAAGGCTTTGCTGAGCAAGCGGCCAGAAGCTTCTAAGCGGGGAATGGGCAGAAGGGTTTCAAGAATGATCTGCTTATCAGCAACAGGGCTGTTGATATAGGCGGCGATCACATCGGCCAAAGCGCCGGGATCTTCAATCACCGGGACCTGCTCCATCGCCTCAGGGAACATTTGATGAGACAATTGCATATAATGCTCAAATTGTTTCATCATCAAACGGGTCAAGACTTCCTGATCGGGTTTGAGTTTCAAGGTGGGTTCTTCGATGGCTTCAAAACGCCCCAGCAAATAGGGGGTCTTTTTTTGAAAGCGCAAAAGCTTTAAGCGGGAACGACATTCCACCATAATCCGGGTACTGCCATCGGGAAGGCGGAGGGTTTGCAGAATTTGGGCCAGAATACCAATCTCAGGCAAGTCTGCTGGGCTGGGATAGGCATGCTTTTCTTTTTTTTGCGTAAAAAGGGCAATCTGGCTGTTTTTTGCAATCGCGTCATCCAAGGCTTGAATTGAGGGTTGGCGGGCAATAAACAGGGGCAGAATCATGCGCGGAAAGACCACCATCTCTTTGAGGGGGACAATCGGCAAAGTCAATTGTTCAGTCCCGGCCTTGCGGCGAGGAGCGGAAGGGGGCTTTGTTTTTTTCTCCGAGCTGGAAATGCTAGCTTCTGATTTTGGCATAGACCGGTGTTTCAGGCAATCTCATCCTGTTGAACCGGGGGCTTTTTCTTGTTTTCTGCCATCAGTTTGAAGATATTCCCGCCTTTGCCATGGTGCTCAAGCCATTCCTTGTCCACGTTGCATTTGGTTAGCTCTGCATGGGAGGGGGCTTCATACATCACATCGAGCATCAGCTCTTCAACAATGGCTCGCAGGGCACGTGCGCCTGTTTTGCGTTTATGGGCTTCTTCTACAATCGATTCAAGCGCTTCATCTGTGAAGGTCAGTTCAACCCCGTCCATGGCCATCAGCTTTTTGTATTGCTTGATGATCGCATTTTTGGGTTCAACCAGAATTTTTTGTAGGGCCGTTTTGTCGAGGGGCTCCAAGGTCGCCACAATCGGCACACGTCCGATGAATTCGGGAATCATGCCGTATTTGAGCAAATCTTCGGGCAGCATTTTATCGTAGAGTTCAGACATTTGGTCATCTTTGTTTTTCTTACTGACCACTTCAGCGCCAAAGCCGATATTTTTCTGGCCGACGCGTGCGCCAATCACCTTCTCGAGCCCAACAAAGGCGCCGCCCAAGACAAAGAGGATATTGGAAGTATCCAGTTGGATAAATTCCTGGTAGGGATGTTTGCGTCCTCCCTGGGGAGGCACATTGGCCAGAGAGCCTTCCATCATTTTCAGCAGCGCTTGCTGAACACCTTCGCCCGAGACATCGCGGGTAATCGAGGGGTTTTCTGATTTGCGGGCCACTTTGTCGATTTCGTCGATATAGATAATGCCACGTTCGGCTTTTTTGACATCAAAGTCTGAAGCCTGAAGCAGACGCAGCAGAATGTTTTCAACGTCTTCACCCACATAACCGGCTTCGGTCAGGCTGGTGGCATCGGCAATTGCAAAGGGCACGTTCAGAATCTTTGCCAGGGTCTGCGCCAGCAGGGTTTTGCCTGAACCCGTAGGGCCTACCAGCAGAATATTGGACTTCTGAATTTCAACATCATCGGTTTTCAGATTGCTGGCCAAACGTTTGTAGTGATTGTATACGGCGACAGAGAGGACTTTTTTGGCTTTCTCTTGGCCGACCACATACTGATCGAGAATTTTGCGAATGGCTTTGGGTTTGGGAATGTCCTTCAGGTCAATAAAAGGTGCTCCACCCTCACTGCGGGCAGATTCTTCCCCATCGTAGAGTTCTTCTTCGAGAATTTCATTACACAGATCAACGCATTCATTGCAGATATAGACGCCGGGAGCTGCAATTAGTTTGCGAACCTGATCCTGACTTTTACCGCAGAAAGAACACTTGGGTTGATTACCTTTATACTTTGCCATGGGAACTCACTTTATTTCTTTTTATCTGGGCTGGTTTCGGATTTCTCCTGACCTTCACGATCCTGTTCCATTTTCTCTGCGGCTTTGACAGCGGCAGATTCCAGAACCTGATCGACCAATCCATATTCCTTGGCAGCTTCAGCCGTCATATAAAAATCACGATCGGTGTCCCGTTCGATGATCTCAATGTCGCTCTTGCAATGGTGTGCCAACAGATAATTCAAACGTTTCTTCATGCGCAGAATTTCCTGGGCCTGAATTTCAATATCTGTGGCTTGGCCTTGAGCCCCTCCCAAGGGTTGGTGAATCATGATCCGTGAATTGGGCAAAGCCATGCGTTTGCCAGGTTCTCCACCGGCCAGAAGTACGGCACCCATGCTGGCACATTGTCCGACACAGATCGTAACGACCGGTGATTGGATATGTTGCATGGTATCGTAAATGGCCAGACCAGCGGTGACTGAACCACCAGGGCTGTTGATATAGAGTGAGATTTCTTTATCGGAATCTTCGGCATCAAGGAAGAGCAACTGAGCAACCACCAGATTGGCAATCTGATCGTTAATCGGGGTGCCCAAAAAGATAATCCGGGATTTCAGCAGGCGCGAAAATATATCGTAGGCCCGTTCACCGTGTCCGGTTTGTTCGACAACGGTAGGAACATACTGCATCCGTTCGGGAACGCGAAGAAGGTGTGTCATAGGTTGTATTTTCTCATCTTGAGCGTGGTGGTAGTTGAATCCAGTATAACCAAGAATACAGATGCTTGGCAACAAACTCCAAGCGCCAATTCCTTGATTTAAACGGCTTCAGAGCCTGTCCTTAGCGTGAAGTGCGGGTCGAAAGCGAAGCTGAGGCGGGTGAGCCATAAAAAAAACTTAAAGGGTGTGAAATCCGTGCTGCCCAAGCCTGTTCATTGTGTCCTGCATTGGGTTCAATATGAAAGGCCAGGTTGCGAAAATGCTCAAAGCCATTTTTTTCAAGGGCTTGAGCGAGATCACGGGCATCCTGAAGCATAATTTCAGGCGCTTGACCTTCACGGGTGCCCATATCCAGCCAGATTTTAAGCTTTTTTGAAAGTTTGGGAACCTCTTGCAAAAGGACGCGATCTTTCCACCAAATCGAAGGGGACATCATGCCAATTTTAGAAAAAACCTGGGGATAGTGCAGCCCCAGGTAAAAGGAAATCAGGCCCCCCAAGGAGGAACCCATTACGGCTGTATTTTCGCGTTGTGGGAGGGTGCGGTAGGTTTTATCGATCAGGGGTTTGAGTTCTTCGACGATAAATCTTGCGTAATTGGGGCCCTGTCCGCCCTGGATTTCTCCATCCAGATCCATGGCCTGCCAGGTATACTCATCGAGGCGATCGGGCGTATTGTAAATGCCAACGACAATGGCCGGTTCAATTTGGCCTGAGCGGATCATGCGCTCCATGTTTTCATCGACTTCCCATTCGCTGCCCCCAAAAGAGGTCTGACGGTCAAAGAGATTGTTGCCATCATGCATATACAGAACAGGGTAGCGGCGTGAAGGTTCTGCCGCATAACCGGGGGGAAGATAAACGAGAATATTCCGTGAGCGCTTTAAAAAACGTGAAGCAACCTGAGCATGCGTTTTAAACGTGCCTGTGAGCGTGTGGCCCTTGACTTGCAGGCGGGGCAGACTGCTAATAAGCAAGCGGGAAGCGGAACCAGGCAGCGCACTGACCAGCGTGTTTGGCACTGCCTGGCAGGCCACGAGTGCCAGCGTAAGCAGGGCAAGGAATTGTTTAAATAGGGGGCGAGAAGGCATTGATTTCCTCAGTATATTCCAGAATAGTTTCTGATTTGCATAATAGGCTTATCGCTTAATACTGTCAAATCTTGTTTGCTAGCGTGCGGGTCGCGGAGGTTTCAACATGCCATGCCCTTTGAGCGCTTCCAGAAATTTTGCCTGATTCAGCCAGGTTTGCGTTTCAGGATCCCATTCAATCAAAGCCAGGATTTTTTGGAAGCGCTCCTGTTCCTGGGTCAATTGCAGGGCTTCCTGAATATTTTCAAACAGATTTTCATCATCCATCAGCATGAGATTGTTACTTAAAAGGTGCATCAAGAGTGCTTTCCATTCCACCGTGGTTTGGGCCATCAGTGCTGGAGAGAGCAGCATTTTCAGTTGGTAGGGCCAAAGCGTCCGCAACATTTCCAAAGACTGAGACAGATCGCCCAAGAGCAGATGCAGCCTTTGCCGGGCATCATTCGGCGGAAGTTGTTGAAATCTGAAGGCCAAAAATTCGCTCAGAGATTCTAAAAAGGGATGGGTTTCCATCGAGCGGCTGAGATAGGGTTTGCTGCCCTGATAGATCAGCATATCGACAAACTCTCCGCCATCATTGTAAAAGCCCATTTGGTCGATCAATGCGCCCTGGGGCTGAATCAAGAGTTTAATCAGGCTGATATCTGGACTGTCGAGTTGGAAATAAAAGGAATCAAAATGTTCATCGCTGTTTTGATAGCGAAAACTGAGCAAATAGGTTCCATTTTTTAAATTGGAAAAAAGAAAATTTGAAGCGTTGAGCTGGCCCTTGAGCGGATCTTCCTGGGTGGGCTGACAAGGCGTTAAGATTGCTTGAAATGCTTGCGGATCGCCAGCATGGATTTCCCATTCAATTTTTAACTCAGACATTTTCACCTGCTCCCTTGATTAGAAAACCAATTCCAGAATTCCTGTAGGCCGTTCTGAAATGAAGTGGTGGGGTTATAGCCTAAATAAGTTTTTGCTTTTTCGTTGCTTGCCAGGGTTTGTGAAACATCTCCCGGAGGATGGGGCAGAATGCGTTTTTCCGACGCTTTCAGCCCACTGATGTTTTCAAGTTCAGAGACCAAATCTGAAAGTCTGATACTTTGACCTGAACCCAGGTTAAAAACAGCGAAAGATCCAGTTCCTTGAAATGCTTTCAACCAGACCTCTGCTTTTAGCATACCATTGATAATGTCAGAAATATATGTCATATCCCGCGAGGTGGTTTCGGGGTCAAACAGTAAAAGGGGCAGGCCTTGGCTTAAATTGGAAGCAAAATGATAAAGGCCCATGTCTTGGCGCTGGCCAGGGCCATAGACCGTGAAAAATCGCAGCGCCACTCCTTTGAGAGCATGGTTGAGGGCATAGGCTGCCAGTAAGTTTTCAGCAGCCAGTTTTGAAACCGCATAGGGTGAAGTTGGGCGTGGAATAGCTGTCTCTTTCAGGGGAGAACCCTGACTACCACCATAAACGGATGAAGAAGAGGCCAGAACAATTTGTTCTGTTTGCGTGTGGGCACACCAGTTAAGCAGGTTGGCCGTGCCTTCAATATTGGTGCGCAGATAGGCGGCTGCATGGCTGAGTGAGTCTCTGACCCCGGTACGGGCAGCCAAATGAAAGACGGTTTCGACTTTGGGTACCTTCAGCCAGTTTTCAGCCTGACAAATATCGATTTGAATCCAGTTTTGGCCTTGAAAGGAGGGGGGGGCAGGTCGCAAATCGAGGCCAATACAGGGTCTTCCTAAGCGATGCAGGGTTGCGCAAAGGTATTGCCCAATAAACCCGGCAGCGCCCGTCACGAGTACCGCTTCCATGCCTGTTTAGGCCTGGGGGGGGCGACGGAAAATCCGGTTTTGGATTTGCTGGGTCTGTTGATTCTGTTGGGTTTGCCAATTGATCTGTTCCTGCTGTGCTTTCTGCGTTTCACGCTGCACAATCGAGAGTTTATCGGCTTCAATCACAGAACCATTGAACGAACTTGCGCCTTTCAGGGTGACAATATCTCCTTCACGGATTTCTGAGAAAAATGCCGAGACAGAATGTCCTTCTAAATGGCTGGTAATTTTGGTGTCGGGTGAAACCACTGCCAAGGCCCTGTTCTGGGTTTGAATATCCTTGATAAAGATTTCGCCTTTTTCATGGTTGACAGCTTCAACATAACCGGAGTCTATCACTGATTGGGGTTTGGGTTCAGAGAGTTTTTCATCAATATGGGTTCCGGTTTTTAACATCAACAGTGCGACGAAAATGCTGAGCAGCGCGCCAATGGCGTAAATTTCTCGCGGAATAATATGGTAGTTAAAGAGGATATCGTTGATCCACATCAGCCCGAGTAAAAGTGTAAGCATCGCCATTAAAAAGCTGAGCGATTTAAATGGGGAACCCTGTTGATGCCGACTGCGCCGCCAGGATTTGATAAAGAAAAACAGCGCAATGCCCACATAGGTTAGAGTCAAGAGCAATCTGAATCCATCAATCAGTTGATACCACATGTTTTGGCGTTTTTGGTAATTGCGGACCCATTGGGGGGCATCGGTGGGCAAGGCTTTTTTCCAACTGTAGAGGGTTTCAATCAGGATCAGGGCTTCTCCCCAGCTCAAGCGTTCATCCGGGCGGATGGTCTGATCGGGATAACCATTGATCAATTTCAGGTTTTCAGCCAGAACCACGGCAGCGAAAGATGGATGTTTTTTGTTGATATCCCGAAAACGGGATTCCTGTGAGCCAAAACTTTGAAGGGATTCACGCAGGCCAAAGGCCAGGATGACACGGTGAATAGCCTCTGCGCGTGTAATTTCACCCACCAAAGGGTGATCGTTTGACAATTGTAATTGTTGCAGAGAGACTCCCGCAATTCGGCTGAGGACAGTCAGATAATCCTGTCGGTTGATCAGCTCACTGTAGTTGATATTATTGGGCAGCACAATCCCGTTTTCTTCAAGCACATGTACAGAACGCCGTGCCCAGCGGGTATGGTAAGGTTCAATCTTGCTCTCTGTCAGTGGTTCGGTTTGTACTGAAGGGGATATATTTCCATTCAGTGTATTTTGAGGGTTGTTTAAAGAACTGTCGCTGTTTTCTGATTCAACCTGCACTGGGAGCGTTTCAGAGGGAGGAGCCTCCAATTGGGTTTGCGCAAAGATCGGCAGGGCCGTGCTTGCTATAAAGATCATCCAGAAGCAGAGGAAGATCCGAAAAGGGTTCAGCTGATTGTTTACCATTGGAATTTCGCCGGAAAAGAATTTGAAACTCATTATATCATCAAAAAGAAATACAATTTTTGATTCGTATTTTAGTCAAGATGCTCAATTCCAAAAGCATTGCGTACGCTTTCGGGATCAATCCCCTGGCTGTGAAGCAGAATGGGGAGCAGGCGAAACTGGGAATGCACCAGTTGACGCGCCAAAAAACCGAGATTGAGGGGCTTTTTGTCTGTCGGAAGAATCAGGCGATCTACAATTTTTCCCTGCTCTAAATCGATCAGCAAAAGACAGGGGGTAAACAGGGCGGGTTGGTTCTTTGAGACCATGACGATCCCCCAGCGGCCATCGGGGCTGATTTCAAAAAGATCACGCGCATCAGCCCCCGTACTGAAAGCTTCTCCTTCTAAAACAAGGGTGTCTAGAATTTTGAATTTCTCAGTATCCAGAACCAAAAGATCGGGGCGTCTGTTTTCGGGGTTGATGCCTAAAATATAGAGCCGATCTGCTTTGGGGGGCAAAGCGAGATTGCCCAAGAGCAAAGGGGAGGGCACAGGTATTTTTTTCTGGGCCATGGCCCGATCCGTTAAGAGCAGGGAGCCCGGTTCGTATTGGGTCGAAAAAATGCGTTTTCCATCGGGATGAAATGCGATTGAAATGGCTTTTTTACTGGGGCGCTGTACCACTTTCCAGGTCCGCATCAGGCGCAAGGGCTCCCGCTGAATCAAATGCATTTTGCCTGCGCCACGATCGGTAACCACCAAGATCGGATGACGAGGTGAGAGATACAGATCAAAGGGGCGGGTTTGAACGGGCTCGATCGGAATTTGTCCCCAGGTCAGTGAACGGCAAAAAATGCTTTGTAACTGGGATTGGTAATCGTTGTTGTTTAAACAGGCATAGCTGCTGTTGAGGCTGAGGGCCCTTTGCTCACTGGGAAGTTGAGAAAATTCTTTGAGGACACTCAGTTTATTGGATTGAATCTGAAGCAGCAGCATTTCGATCTGGCCAAAAGCTGACCAGGAAGGAGGGGGGCCGCTGCTGATCTCCCTGGGAAGAGGCAGTTCTTTCAACAATTGGCCAGTACCAGGGATGATCAGTTTGAGGCTGGCTTTTTCCTGATCAAGGCTGAAAGCGGGTTCGGGGTGCCGTTCAGCATAGGCCAAAGCGTTTTGATGTGAAATTTGCAGCGCTGCATGTATTTGATGGGGCAAAACACTGTTGCTTAAAGCTGACTCGAGAATTTCAGCCTGTTTGCTGAGGTCTCCTCTTTGTTCGAAGGTTTTCAGTTGCTTCCAGAGAGGCGAGGGTGCATTTGAATTATTCATGGCCTCAATTATAGCAATCCCTTGGGAATGCTGCCAATTGACAGGTCTTTGAAAATTTTTTTCGCAGGGGGCTTGCAATTTGAGCTGATTAATATTAAGATAATCATAAGAAGATTAAGTTTAGGTTATCTAAGTTAAGGGTATTTTTAAAGAGGTTAAATAAAGTTTATGCAACTGAGTTCTGCACAGGCCATTCAAAACCGCGGTACCTTCCATGCTGCTGATACAGCATTGAGATCTGGAAATTCAAGTTCTGAAAGACATTCAGGTGGTGAAACCTATATGGCGTTTCAACATGCTGACAGTATGCATTTCCAACGTTACCAGGCCCAGCCTGTTGCGACTTCCTCTGAAGATCGTTTCATGGCAGTACTGCAGATGTTGCTTTCTCTCGATACCCGTGTTTATACCTCTTTGGTGGTCAGCATTCTGTTCACCACCGTTTTTCATGCAATTTTTGAAGTGTTTCCCTTGATCAGCGTGGCTGTTGGCATGGCTTTTTTCTTTGTCTGGTATGTCATGAGCTTTTTCGATTTTAAGCGTTTAGTGCATACCCTCAGCTATGGAGCTGCTGCCTGATTTCTAATAAGTTTTGAATCTTTTTATAGACCCTTAACCTTAATCTGATTAACCTAATGACTGCCTCGGCAGTCTTTTTTTTTGCGGATTTTTCAGAAATTAATGGTGATGAAAGCGGTAAAACTTCAACAAAGCGGTCACCAGCGATTCACTCTCAGTGGGCAAGACAATCTGGTCTATTTTCATTTGGCGAAATTCCTGGCGCAGACCTGAAAAATGTGCTTGCATTTTTTCTTGATAGGCCAGTCTGACCCGCGAAGAGCCCAAATCAAAGATCCTCTGATTCTGGGTTTCGGGGTCTCGCAGAGCCACCAGACCTGTTTTGGGCAAAGCCAGATCGAGAGGGTCCTGCAGCATGACGGCCACGCAGTCATGGCGTTGACTGAGCACTTTAAGCGGGTAAAGTGAACCCGTTTCGATAAAGTCAGACAGGATAAAGACAATGCCTCGGCGGTGCAGAATATGATTGACGAATTTGAGGGCGGCGGAAAGATCACTTTTTCGCTCCCTGCGTTCGGGTTCAACCATGAGTTCTCTGAGAATGCGCAAGGCGTGTTTTTTGCCTTTTTTGGGGGGTAAGAAAGTTTTGAGCTCTTCGTCAAAGCTCAGCAGACCGACACGGTCGTTATTGCGCATGGCACTGAACGCCATCAGAGCACAAAATTCCAGCATCAAATCTGTTTTGAGATGGCGTTGCGAACCAAAAAACAGCGAAGAGCTGGTATCCACAACTAAAAACAGGGACTGTTCCCGTTCCTCAACAAAGCGTTTGATATGTAAATGCCCAGTTCGGGCTGTCACGTTCCAGTCAATCTGGCGTTCATCGTCGCCTTCCTGATACGGTCGCACTTCGTCAAATTCCAATCCCACCCCTTTAAACACACTCATATATTGACCGCTTAAAACATGGTCGACCAAGTGGCGGGCTTTGATTTCAAGATGATGAATTCTTTTCCAGGCATCGGGTAGAACCTGACTCATGTGTTGAGAGCCTCCTGTTTGAGTTGGCCTGCTTCGAGATGAAAGACAGAATCACTGAGGTGACGCATTTCTGAATTGTGGGTGACCACCAAGAGCGTTTTTTGCTGGGATTGGCTGAGTTCTAACAAGAGTCGCATCATTTCATAACCATTGGCATGATCCAGATTGCCCGTGGGTTCATCTGCCAAAATCAGTTCAGGATCGTGGATCAGGGCTCTGACCAGCGCGACACGTTGTTGTTCGCCCCCCGAAAGTTTATCTGGAAAACTGTTTTGACGGTCTTTCAGACCTACGCTATCGAGCAGTTCGAGTGCTTTTTTTTTCTGGTGCATACCATTCAGCCGGGCGGGTAAAAGGATATTTTCAAGCACACTTAAAGTGGGGATCAAATTGAAGAATTGAAAAATCAAACCGATGTGTTTGCGGCGAAACAAGGTGCGCTCCTGTTCGGAAAGAGCGCTCAGACAGGTTTCACCAAACCAGATTTTTCCCTGCTCAGGGGTATCGAGACCGCTGATGAGATTGAGAATTGTACTTTTCCCTGAGCCACTGGGCCCCAATAAAAGACTCATTTTTCCAGCAGGAAAGCTGGCGTTGGCCTGCTTGAGAACTTGATGTCGCTCTGGGCCTTCCTGGTAAACCATCGAAACATTTTCTAAGCGGATTGCTTGGGCTTGAATTGTATTCATAGTACTCCCAAAATAACATGAAACCAGGGTACTCTATAGATTTCATTTTACCCTGAGGCTTGTCTTTCGTTACAATGGAGTTGGTTGAACTGCTGACAGAAGAGGGAATGGGATTGATTGAAGCATGGATACACAGAAAGATCTCCAGTTTGAACCCCTTGCAGATATTTTATTGGTTGATGACACGCCCGCGAATTTGAAGGTTTTATCAGAAATTCTTAAATCATCTCATTATGGGGTGAGGGCTGTTCCCAGTGGAAAAATGGCTCTAAAAGCCGTTTCACTTTCCGCTCCGGATCTGATTTTAATGGATATCAATATGCCAGATATGAATGGCTATGAACTTTGTCGCAAACTGAAGTCCAGCCCAGATTTTGGGCAAATCCCCGTTATTTTTATCAGTGCTTTGGACGATGTTGAGGACAAGGTCAACGCTTTTCGTGAAGGGGGCGTTGATTTTATTTCAAAACCTTTTCAAATCGAAGAGGTTTTGATGCGTGTGAAAACGCATTTGACGATTCGTCGGCTGCAAACTGAATTGGAGCAAAAAAATCAGGCTTTAGAAACCCAGGTGCAACAGCTTCAGAATTTAGAGCATTTGCGAGATATTCTGACCAGTATGATTGTGCATGATTTGCGAATCCCTTTAACAGGTCTTTCGAGCAATTTAGAACTGATTTCAGATTTTACGAAGCAATTGCCGCAACCTGTTAAACGCTTTTTGCGTCTGGCAAGAACCAGTACTCAGAATCTTTTGGGCAATATCAATCAGCTCTTGGAATTGAATCGCCTTGAGGCAGGTAAAAAAATTCTTGACTATTCACGTTTTGAACTGCGTGCCTTGTTGCTGGAGGTGCTTGGCAGTTTTGAATTTCAAATTCAAGAGCAGATTGTCAGCGTCGATTATCCAAGCGAACCCTTGTGGATTGAGGCCGATCAGAATTTGATCCAGAGAGTTTTGCTCAACCTGTTGGGCAATGCGTTTCGCTATACGCCTTTTCAGGGCCTGATTTCAGTGAACTGGAAAAAAACAGAGGACGCGTTTTGGCTTGAAGTAATTGATCAGGGGCCGGGTATTTCTGAGCAATACCATCAAAAAATATTTGAAAAATTCGGACAGGCTGAAATCAAGCAGAACGCAAAAGAAATGTCCTCTGGTTTGGGATTGGCTTTTTGTAAATTGGCGATTGAAGCCCATGGCGGTAAAATTGGCGTGAAAAGCCAAGCCGGACAGGGCTGCTCTCTTTGGTTTGAAATTCCCGCTGCAGCTTTTTAGTTGAATTTTTTTTGAGCGTTTTTGAAGCCGTTACTTGCTTTGCGGTAGAAAAAATACATTATGACATTTTTTGCTTCATATTTTCTCCATACAAATAGTGTTTAATCGTTCTATCAATTTTTGCGCAGAGTCAGGATTCGTATGCTTATGGCCATTGAAATTCAAGTTTCTGGGGCTGATCGTCTTTTTCATCAAGAACTCTATCTCGCTCTTTTAAACAACAGTACTTTAGGCATTGCCTGTTTTGATCCTGATGGGCAATTGCTGTTCTTAAATCAATTGGCCTCTCAGTTTTTGCACTGTTCTGTGGAGGCTGAGATTGGCTCCCATGTCAATGCCCTGCTCGAATACTCCCGAGCTGAAAAAATTACCGCTGCGATTGCGGATGCGCTTGAGAGCAAAAGATCCTCCTTGCGCATGTCGTGGATGTATCAGTCGTTTGGGCGTGTTTATCAGATACCCATGAAAGTCATGCCCCTCTCAGATCCTCAATTTAAAGGGGTTCACGCGGTGGGCTTTCTCTGGAATAACCCAGCCTTGAGTATGCGTTATCTTCAAGAAATTGAAAAAACCCATTTTTATTTTGATCGGATTGTCGATTTTTTGCCCAACCCTGTTTTCGTCAAAGATAAGAATCAACGCTTTTTAGCTGTCAATCAAGCGCTTTGCGATTTTTTGGGCTTTCGTCAGGAAGAGTTGATCGGCAAATCTGATTTCGATTTCTTGCCCAAAGAAGAGGCGCTTGAAAACTGGCAGAAAACGCAGAAAGTGTTTTCTGCGGGGGATGTCTTGGAGTCTGAAGATCTGATCATTGCAGAAAATGGGCGGCCCATGCATATTCTGACGCGTCAGACGGTGATCAATCAACCCGATCAGGATCCCATTCTGATTGGCGTTTTGAGTGATATCACCGATCAAAAACAGACCCAGTTCAAATTGCAGGAAAGCAAATTAACCTTTGAGGGGATTTTTCACAATACCTTTCAGTTTATGGCAATGTTGGACCTGAATGGAAATGTGATTGAAATCAATCAACCCACTTTGGATTTTTATGGACACCGTTCAGATGAAGTCAAGGGAAAACCGCTTTGGGAGATACAGGGACTGACACCTGAGTCAGCCAATTTTATGCGTGAGCAGATGGCGCTCGCTACTCAGGGGCATTTTGCCCAATTTGAACTTTGCAGTCAGGGGGTTTGGGGGCATGAGCGCATTTCAGATTTCAGTCTCAAACCCGTTACCAATAGCTTGGGGCAAATGGAATGGATTCTGGCTGAGGGGCGGGATATTACAAAAACCAAAGAGCTGGAATATAAACTTCAAGAAGCTTTGAGCCAGCAGGAGGTATTGCTTGAGTCGATACCTTCTGTGGTGATTTATACAGATTTGAAAAACATGATTCTCTGGGCCAACCGTCGGATTGAATACGAACTTGCCTATTATGTGACCGATTTAATTGGACATTCGATTCAAAAATTATTTCTTACCCAGACCCAGAGTTTTATCCATGAATTGAGCCTTTTGGCTCAGGAACAGGTGCGTGAATCGGTTTCAATCCCGCAAATTGAAGTGATGCGTGGGGACCTGCGACGGATTTTCATGCGAATGACCCAAACCTTGGTCTCTGATGCCTTTGGGGCGCCGATCGGCAAGCTTTGGGTCTTGGATGATATTTCACAGGAATTAGCAGCTTCCACTCAGGTTTTAAAAATGAACGAAGTTCTGGAAGAACGGGTGCAAGCGCGAACGCATGAATTGGAATTGGCGAATCTTGCGCTGCTCAAACATCAGCAGCGTTCCGAATTTTTGATGGAAATAGCGGCTTCTGCCAATGCTTCTGAAACCATAGAAAGTGCCTTTGACGCTTTTTTGACTTCACTGCATACCCATTTTGGTTGGGAGCTGGGGCATATCTGGTTGGCAGAAAAGCGAAAAAATAAAATCAATCTGATTTCGTCCAATTGGTTTCAGACCGACAGTGTGCGCTTTGAGTCCTTCCGAAAAGCGACTGAGTCCTTCGTTTTTTCAGAGCAGGGTTCGCTTTTAGACTATGTCTTTTGGGAAGGGAAACCACTGTGGTTAGAAAATTTAGCGACCTATTCCGCCTTTCAGAGAGGAAATGAGGCCAAAGGGGCAAATTTACATACGGGCTTGTTGATGCCCTTAAGACTTGGCAAACAACCGATTGCCTTGCTTGAAATTTTTACTTCCCAGACCTTGAGCGAAGACCCTGATATGATTTTACTGCTTGAGCAGGCCATGGTGCATTTAAGCTATGTGGTGACGCGGGTGCGTATGCAGGAAGATCTTCTCAAAAGCCAGAAGCGTTTAAGTGAATCACAACGCATGGCCGGCCTGTGTTCTTGGGAGTGGGATTTGCAAACCCAAGAAGGGTTCTGGGAACCCGAGGCCGAAGAGGTTTTGGGACTGATGCCGCCACAAAATGCACAGGACTATTTAAGTCTTTTGTTACCTCAGGAACAGGAGCGGCTTCAACAGGAATTTAAACATGCGATTCTTTCTGGTGAGCAGGAGATCAGTACGGAGTATGCCTTTCCTGCTCCCAATGGGGAAGAGCGTTATATTCACAGCAAGGCTGAAATTGTGTATGGGCCGAGTGGAGAGCCCCTTTTACTGCAGGGGATGCTTCAGAATATCAGCGAGCGTAAACAAGCTGAAAAAATGTTGGAGCAGATGCGTGAAGAGGCAGAACGTGCCAATCAAGCCAAAAGTATTTTCCTCGCCAATATGTCGCATGAAATTCGCACGCCCTTGAATTCTATTTTGGGTTTTAGCCAGCTGCTGCAGAGAGATCCTCTCTTGCCGACTCATTTGCAAAGATATTCACAAACCATTTTGGAAAGTGGTTCATTTTTGCTGCGCTTAATCAATAATATTCTCGAAATTTCAAAAATTGAAGCAGGCAGAATTCAGCTGCATTTTTCGAGCTTTGCACTCAATAGTTTTTGTCAGGGAATCAAGTTGATCTTTCAAGGCCAAGCCTTTGAAAAAGATCTGGCCTTTCGTGTGCGTTTTCCTGAACAGGAATACTGGATTGAAACGGATCAGCAGAAACTCAGCCAGATCCTGATGAATTTATTGGGCAATGCCTTTAAATTTACTCACAAGGGAGAAGTCAGTTTAGCGGTTGATTTGCAGAAAGAAGACTCCCAGGGTATTTTAAAAATATGTGTAAAGGACACGGGGCCAGGGATTGACTTCGCATTACAGGAACGTATTTTTCAACCCTTTGAGCAAACTGAAATTGGTTTGCGCACACCTGACAGTACGGGCTTGGGACTGGCGATCTGTCGGGAATACCTGCAATTATTGGGGGGTGAAATCACCCTTTCAAGTCAGCCTGGGCAAGGGGCCAGTTTCGAGCTGGAGATACCTGTCACCTTGGCGAAACCTAAAAATTTGAATTGGGATCTGCGCTCTCTGTTAGCAATCATATAGTCTGGGACAATACCGTGAAGTGGCGTGATGTGGTGTGAAGTGATGAGATGGCGCGGTGTAAAGGCCAATAAAAAAC
>PFGG01000029.1 GCA_002783405.1 bacterium (Candidatus Blackallbacteria) CG13_big_fil_rev_8_21_14_2_50_49_14
CCTTTGCCCAGAACGCGGAGACCTGTGTGATTTATGGCATGCCTGAAGTAGCCATGAGATTGGGGGCTGCTGAAAAAGCCATTCCCCTGATGGAGATCCCCAATACCCTGCTCGCTGCCTTGCGCTGAATAAGTTATTGCAAAAAAATACAGGTTCAGGCCTTAATGATTGGCATCTTTACAGGCTGTTGTTATACTCTGATAGGAATATGACAAGCCCTATGAATAAAAAACTCAATTTAAAAATATGCATCGCCCTTTTGGGAGCATCTTGCCTGCTGGTACTTGGAGCCTGTGCTTCTGAATCAGAATCTCAGAACAGTGGAAGTTCGATGCCTCCAGGCACAAAAATACAGTTAAAATCTGAAATAATGTATTGTTGTTGGGAAGATCTGCTCAAATTCGCAGAAACAAAAGGGTTAGCGTATCAGGAATTGTATCAGAAAGCCTTGAACGGGGACGCAAATGCTTTGGATAAACTCTTGCTCTTTTCTAAGGAACTGGATTTACGCAACAGTTCGGCCCATGCCGTCGCCCTCACGAGTTTGCTCTATGGTTTAGGAGACAGCGCTTTTGCCAAACAACTGAAAAGCCTGGAAGCAAAAGGGGAACTCAAACAGGAGCACCCTTATTTCAAAGAAACAATGAAAGAAAACTTACGCAATTTACTCGAATCAGGAGCCTCTTTTAGCTCGGCAGCTGAATTAAAGGGTTTCAGCTTAGCAAATTACGCTCAAACAGCAGCACAACTGGGCTATACGACGCAGGGCAACCAATAAAAGATTGACAAAAACACAGATTCTATCGTCAATTCTCCAAACTCAATGAATTTCAACCTGTCCCTTAAAGAAATAGCCAATACCCCTGGAGGTTTCAATCAACTCCTCACCCTCAGTGATTTTATTCAGTTTACGCCGCAGGCGTTGAATATGGGTGTCAACGGTACGCCCCCCCACCTGAGGATCTGACCAAACAAATTCCAATAATTCATCTCGGGTAATCACCCGGCCCGAATGTTTGACCAAATAGGCCAATAAATCAAATTCCCGACGGCGCATATCGATTTCAACACCGGCCCAAAAGACTTTGCGCTTTTGAAAATTAAGCGAAAATTTGCCTGAGACCATGGCTTGATCACTTGAATTATTATCCTGGGCCAGACGGCGCAAGAGAACCCGAAAACGGGCACGCAGTTGAGCAGGCTCAATCGGCTTGACAATATAATCTTCAGCTCCAGCTTCTAAACCCGAAACAATTTCAAAGGTATCCGAAATGCCCGAAATTAACATTACTAGAATCTGAGGGCTGATTGTTTTGACCCTTTGACAAACTTCAATTCCATTTAAAGAACTTTCATCAAGTAAGATATCTGAAATCAGGATATGGGGTTTGAAAATATCAATCGCCATAAAACAACTTTCAGAATCTGTAATCCATTGAACTTCTACGGATTCATTTTGAAGAACACGGGCAATCAAAGCAGCACTGATTTCATCATCTTCGAGAATCAAAACCCGAGTTCGATCAGTTGAGTCAGCTTTACGAATCGTGTTTTGTAGGGTTGAAACAATTTTATTTTTCATTATTTAATTGTATTAAATTTATTGGAGTCGGAACTGACTAAAGTTGAAATTAAACTGAAACATTGAACTGATTATTCCTGGCAACCATTGCTACCATCATGATAACTGAACCAGCAAGCATCTGTCTTTAATTTTCAATTAAATCTAATGCAATATTTATTTAAAATAACTGGGACGTCAAAACCAAGCAAAAGGTTCCAGATTCAACCGTGCTAAAACAGCATAAAAGCTACTTTTATGCCCAGATTTGACAGACCCTTTCAAACGGTCGAAAAAGCCTTCTTTTTGTAACTATTCAATTATAAAAAACCGAACAGAAAAACAGTGAAATCAAAACCATGTACTTAAATCAGATACTTACAATCGATTTCACAGTTTATTTCTCATGGTAAAATGCCAATCAGGAATAATCAGAATCCTGTAATGCGACAAAGGAGTCTGTTGGATGCTTGCTGCTCTGCAAAATCAAAATTGGTTTCAATCTCTGCGCAACTATTTGCCCGCCTATTTTATAGAGAATACTTTTATTACACTTTTCGGCCTGAGCAAGGTGCCCATGCTGTTTTTTCTACAACCCCGCGTGATTGCACTCACCGATAAAAAATGTATTATCAAAATCCCCTTGAGCTGGCGCAGCAAAAACCACCTGAATTCCATGTATTTTGGCGCCTTGGCTGCAGGAGCAGACTGTGCAGGTGGCTTCATGGCGATGAAAATTGTCTATGAAGAAAAATGGCCGATTTCGATTGTCTTTAAAGATTTTCAAGCTGAATTTTTACGTCGCGCAGAAGGGGATACCTGGTTTGTTTGTGAAGACGGGCTGGAAGTGCGTGAAATGATGAATACAGCTCTGCGCACTGGTGAAAGACAAAACTGTACCGTCACCGTTGAAGCTTTTGTTCCCGAAGATCGTCCGCAAGAACCCGTTGCGCGTTTTCAACTCACCCTTTCGGTGAAAAAGCGCGAGCCCCGCAGCCATGGCTGATTTAAACAAAGCCCGTCAGAAATGCGCAGATGCCCGCAAAATTCTGCAAACCGCACGCTCAATGAAAGGCAATCGCGGCCTGGTTGTCAGAGCGATTGAGCTTTACCAGGAAGTTTTGCGCGAACATGCCCATGAACTGAGTGAACCTTTTGCCGCCCTGGCTCAAATTTCCTGGTCGGGTGGGGATCGGGTCAGTGCCTTTCGCTTTGTTCAGGCCGGCATTCAAATCCACCCGCGCAATACCAAACTCCAGGCCTTGCGCGCCCGCATGGACCAGGCACAAAATACAACCCTTGAAAGCAGTGAAGAAACACTTGGCCCCAGCAAACCTGTATCTGTTCAAAATCCCACAGAATTGCAATCTGACCTTGGGCAGGAACAAGACCAAACCAAGGTCAGCGAAGGGGATGAAATCAGCTTACTGCAAAAAATTCTGATCAAATTGGGCTTTACCGTTCAGATTACAGGAGCCTATGATCGCAATACCTACGCAGCCGTCAGAACCTTTCAGAGCAGCCGCAAACTGCCTGTGACAGGATCCGTAGAAGCCAATACCCGCGAGACACTCAACCCAATCGCAAAGATCGTTTTGGCTGAAGAAAAAGCCACCGAGCAACTCTTGCAGGTCATTGAAAATCTCAGTCTAAGCTTAGCCCAAGACCTCACTGAAAGCCTGAAACAATTGGTCTGGGAATTAATACAACAATTGCTGACCGTGACCCAACAAGTCTTAGAACCAGAAGAAACCCAGGCCCCCCCTCAAGAACGCGACAGTCATCCACGCGAGCCCCTGCAATCACGTCTGGGCAATATGGGGCAAATGGGCATTGTCAGCAAAGGGTGGGAAGTCATTCGTTTACAACAAATCCTGCAAAGAGAAGGCTTCCCCGTCAAAGTCAACGGCAGCTTTGATTTGCAAACCTTTACTGAACTCAGCCGCTTTCAATTGGAACACCATTTGCCCGTGAATGGCCTGGCCGAAGCCGATACCCGTGCCGTGCTCAATCTGCACCTCGAAAAACTCTATGCAGAACTCGACGCCGCAGATGCTCTGCGTGAAGTCATTGACGAGTTTCAGTGTTTTACAGGGATACAGGCCCAAGCCAGTCAAATCATCCGCCTGCGCTTAATCCAGTCTCAATTAATCGAATTGGTTAAAACAGGAAAACTTCCCCCTCCCCCTCCTGAATTGATGGATCTGTGGCAAATACGCTCTGAATTAGGCCCTTCTAACCGTCCGGGCAAAATCAGCAGCGGTTCAGAGGTGCGCATTCTTCAGCAAGCCCTCAAACGGTTGGGATTCAAAGCCGAAATTACGGGAACCTACGATAATGATACTTATAACGCTGTGCGCAGTTTCCAAATCAGTCGAAAACTTCCCATGACAGGCTTAATGGATGCCAAATCACGTGAAGAATTGAATCCACTGGTCTTAAACCTGCTCTCTCAATAAATTCAATTCAAAAATTGAACGGGTTTTTGAACATCTTCAGCGTCTTGGGTGTCTTTCGAATAAGAACACTCGGAGGAACCCCCCATGAAAATCCAAACCCGTCAACTGAGCCTGTCTATTCTATTGGCCATGAGTTTAAGTGCCTGCTACGCATCGACTAAACAAGATGCGAAAACCCCTCCCCCCCCCAGAGAAGAAGCGCTTGATGAACTCAAACTTCAAGCGGCAGCTCCCATGCCTGGTCGCAAAGTAAAATCAGAAGCCTATGCCAATAAACCGGCAACCACGGGTCTCGTCAGAGATCGGGACGCGGCTCCAGAAGCCAATATCCGCCAGGCAGGGGAAGGTTTCAATACCGAACAATATGACAAGATTGACGAAAACCCCTTTCTTGAAGCCCTAAAAAATCCGCTTTCAACCTTTTCAATCGATGTCGATACCGCTTCATACAGCAATTTGCGCCGTTTTATTCAAAATGGAAAACTGCCTCCCGCCGACGCCGTTCGGATAGAAGAAATGGTCAATTATTTTGACTATAACTATCCAGAGCCCAAAGGAGAACACCCTTTCTCTTTGATTACAGAACTTTCTACCTGCCCCTGGAACAGCAAACACAAACTTTTGCATGTGGGCTTACAGGCCAAACGGCTGAATTTGAAACAAACGCCCCCCAATAACCTGGTCTTTCTGCTGGATGTTTCAGGCTCAATGGAAGATGAGAATAAACTTCCGCTCCTAAAAAAATCCCTTCGGCTCTTAATTGATGAACTTCGCGAAGAAGATACGGTTTCTATTACCGTCTATGCAGGCGCTGCCGGACTGGTTTTACCGCCTACCAGTGGTGCCAAAAAAGAAGTGATTATCGATGCGCTTGAGAAATTACAAGCCGGTGGATCCACGGCAGGCTCGGCAGGGATCAAGTTGGCCTATGAAACAGCTCGCAAACATTTCAAAAAAGAAGGCAATAACCGTGTCATTTTGGCAACGGATGGTGATTTTAATGTGGGCCCCTCCTCAGACGGTGAACTGACACGCTTGATTGAAGAAAAACGCAAACAGGGAATCTATTTAACCGTGCTGGGTTTTGGCATGGGCAATTACAAAGATTCCAAAATGGAAAAACTGGCGGATACGGGCAATGGCAACTACGCCTATATCGACAGCCTGCTCGAAGCAAAAAAGGTCCTGGTTCAAGAACTGGGAGGCACCTTGCTCACCTTGGCCAAAGACGTCAAACTGCAACTTGAATTCAATCCCACCAAAGTCAGTTCTTATCGCTTAATAGGTTATGAAAACCGGCTTCTGCGCGCAGAAGATTTTGACAACGATGCCAAAGACGCGGGAGAACTGGGTGCCGGGCACAGTGTAACGGCACTCTATGAACTGGTTCCTGCCTCAGAGGGAAAATCTAACAGCCAAAACTTGCGTTACCAGGAAACCCAAATCAAAAACAGCGCCCAATTCAGCGATGAACTCTTAAATCTCAAACTGCGCTATAAGCGCCCAAACCAAGAAAAAAGTGAGTTGATCACCCGACCAGTGAAAGATACAGCCCTGGCTTTAAATCAAACCTCTGACGACTTCCGTTTTTCTGCTGCAGTGGCTGGGTTTGGCCTGGTCCTGCGCAACTCAGCCTATAAGGGCGACTGGAGCTTGGCAGACAGTCAAAAATTGGCTTCGGGCGCAAAGGGAGAAGATCAGCACGGTTATCGCAAAGATTTTTTAAGTCTTTTGTCTCAAGCACAAAAGCTTCAGACAAAAAATGATTAGCTCAGGGCAGATCCAAAGTATAACCCCTTAAGGTTTCTTTTCCCCACAAACACCCCCCCCTCAGATTGAAGTGGGGGGTGTTGATTTCAAGTTCGGCACAGCCATCTTCACGCCTTTTCAGTTTCAACTGTGAACGCAAGGTTAAATAAAAAGCCAGTTGAACCCTTCCATTTCCAAGCTGGGTGATCTGCGTTTTTCCACGCAGAAGGCCGGTCAGCAGGGGATGAAGAATTTTCACTTCTGAACCAGGCAAGAGCAGGGTTTGATGGGCGTTCAAGCTCACCAATGCCAGGGGGCGAAGTTCAAGCTCTTGCGGACGAAGTTCGATCTGAATCAAAAATCCATCCTGGGCAGAAAAACGCACAGCCTGAGGTAGAAAATTCAAACTTGGATTTAAGGCAGCAATACGTGGAATATAGTGCTTTATTTGCAGAGGCGAAAACTGACTGAAGTCTGTTAAAAGCGCTTGCGGCGTCCTCCCCGTCTCCTCTATGGCTTTCTGCCAATCGGGAATCTCCGCTTGAATCAACGCGACCTGCAAGCGTCCCAAGTGGGCCAGACGCTCAGCTTCACTCAAGAGCAGAGCATCGGCTGTGAGCTGCTCATGTATTTGCAAAGGATTTTGAAAGGGATTCAAATACTTAATTTCTTCGGGCAGTTCATGTGCTTGGGCAGCCATTTGAATCTGATCACAGAGCCAAAATCGCAGGCCCAGAAGAAGTTCTTGTTTTTCTTCATGGTTCCGCTCAGTTTCCTTGCCAGCAAAACGCAAGGCACGGGCGGCTAGAAAAACACGGATCCAGTCTCTGCGTGGCTCAATCTGAGAACTGTTCAGAGCTTTTTGCAAAGCCCGCATTTCAGGCAACCAATTGCCAGGACTTTGGTAGATGCCTTGGGTGAAAATGGCGTCTTCAGACGGGGCCAGACGAGGCTGACGCTCTAAAAGCCAGTTTTGAAACGCACGACCGAAAGGCTTACAAAAGAGGGGTTCTGTAGAAGCTTGAGGGGCCAATTGAAAATCTTCTGGCAATAAAAAGAGGCCTTCAAAATCGGGAAGTTTTTCAGCCATTTCAGGTAGATTGACGCGCCCAGAGCCCCAGATACACTCGGATCCTGGCATTTCCAAATAAAAGTGATCCGGCTGAAAACCCTGCCAAAAGGCCAGCGGTAGTTGCTCCCAAACTTTCAGGCTTTCCTGAAACAATTGCAATTGAAGCCGAGTCTCCAAGCGAATGGGGCATGCGCGCGCAAGTGCTGTTTGGATTGAAAAAAGCGACAAAAAGCTGAAAACCAAAAGAGAAAGAGCAAAACTCGCAGTATAATACATAGGTTCATTTTAACCTGGGCAGAAACCAGAGGCGCTATGTTTTCAAAAGATTACCCAAAACCCTCTCAAGAAAAAGGCACCGGCGATCTCTCCGGCTGGGATCACGCGGCTAAAATTGCACTCAAAAAACTGGAGGAAAGAGGCAGCCTGGAGCTGCTAGACGAAAACAGCCGCAATCAACTGGAACCCCAATTCATCAAATGGCTCTATTGGGCAGAAAGTCATCAGGGCTCAGAAATTATCTTCAAAACAGAAACCGGCTTGGTCAAAGGCATTCCTCTCAACAGTTTTTACGATTTTCCTGAACGGTATGAACGAAAAATTCAGCAGGGAGCCTTTATCAGCCTGGAAATGGAAGATGGTCGTTCGCTGATACTCTATCTGAACCAATGTACCCGTGAGAACCTGAATCTTCAGATCGAAGCGGCCCGCCAATCGATTCCCCTGACCACAGAACGCCCTTTGCAAGAGCGCATACTTGAAAAAATGAAACAGGATGGACATTTGGGATTTCTCAGCAAAGAGGGAATGAAACATCTTTCATTAAAACTCTTAAAATACCTGGATTACGCCGTAAA
The DNA here is from genome assembly GCA_002783405.1 of bacterium (Candidatus Blackallbacteria) CG13_big_fil_rev_8_21_14_2_50_49_14. NCBI lineage: Bacteria > Candidatus Blackallbacteria > bacterium (Candidatus Blackallbacteria) CG13_big_fil_rev_8_21_14_2_50_49_14. The sequence continues at coordinate 7,696 of PFGG01000029.1, forward strand.
TATCCGCCCAGGTTCAGAAGTCATTTACCGCTCAGCCAATGGTTTTGTACATGGCGATGCCCTTGAAAAGCTCTTAGAACGCCCTGAACTCTTTGAAGAAGTCCCCAAACCTTTGTATTTGGCGATAGAAGTCGGCGAGATATCCGTGATTTTTGATACCCAAGATCCTCAACCGGGAACCATTCACCAGCTAATCGCCAAAGCGCAGGATCTGGCTGAACGCAAAAAATTAGAACGGTCTAAGACTGGGCCTCTTGCAGAATCCTGAGCCAGGTTTGATTGTCAATTTTACCCGTGGGTTCAATCTGATATTTTGTTTGAAAGGCTTTGACCGCAGATTCAGTTGCTGGGCCAAAGGAGCCTTTAACCCCTTGGGTATTAAAACCCAATTTTGTCAATGCTTTTTGCAGCGGTATCAAATCGGCTGAGGATTCACCCCGCTGAAACATGACCTGTTGAGGATGTGTTTTTTGATGTTCCGCAAAAGCTGTATTGAGCGCCTCCAACATATGCGTATCGATACTGCCACCGTGAACAGGCAATTGATGAGCTTCTTGAAAGGCTCTGACAGCAGCTGCGGTTCCATTGCCATAGGCGCCAGAGGTGCCCTTGGTATCAAAGCCCATGGCGGTCAATTGTTTCTGAATCGTGGCCAGGGCAGCACGAGATTGGCCTTGAGAATAAAGCACTTTACCCGTCTTTTGATAGCGCTCAAGCGTCGCTGGGTCTGTGGTCTCAGCCGTTTGCATCAAGGTCACATCATAGGTTCCGACCATATCGCCTTTACCAGACAGGCGTCCGGTGGCAGGATCCAGACGAAATTTATGCGTTCCCCCTCCAGCAGGGTCTTGAAAGGTGTAAAAAGTGCCAGCTTGATCTTTGCCGCGCCCTGAAATTAAGACAAAATGGTCAGTAACGCCCTCATTGTATTCATTTCCATCCTGTTTGCGGTAGCTGACCCCCACAATCGCCGGGCGTCCGGCATTCAATTCTGCGTCCAGCTGGTCCAGCATTTTCGTCGCTTGGTTTTTAGAGACCGTTACACGGCCTTGGGCATTCTCTTTGCTGGCCACATAAAACTCATTTTTACCCATATCGCCATCGCGAATCCGATCGCGGGCATCAAACTCAGTATAGGCATCAGGGGTGCCATCTTTGCCATGGAGTGCGTTAAACAACATGGCTTCTGAGGTGCGATAACAACCTGTGCGGGTTTGCTGACGAATGGGAGAAACTGAAAGTTCTACGTCTTGACCGCGATCAGAAGCTTTCAGTGCAGCCATGGCCATCACCGAGCTTTTGCCAAACTGTCCATCGGCAGAAACCTTATTGGCCTGACCCAAGGCACGTAAATCAGGATGATTCAGACGGGCATCCAAGGCCTTTTGAATTTTTTCAATTTCAGCAGCATTGGTGGGGTCTTGAATGGTTTGTTCATTGATTTCAAGCTGAGAAATTCCATTTTTTCGAAGCAAGTCCGTCATTTCTTGAGGGGTGATACCAGCGAGGTGCAAACCCGCACGAAACCCGACGAGAATCGCATCTTTTTGTTTTTGGCTCCAGGCAGGAACCGGTTCTGAAAAACTCAGAGCAGCAAGTGCCGAACCCTTTTGGCTGCCTAATTGAGTCTTATCAGAAACAGGCCGGGTAACTGCAGTCTGGGTTTGAACGGGAGCGGAGGTGACAGGACGTGTAGTCTGGTTGCCAGGAGAGACGGGCAAGGGTAATCCTGGTTGCTGAACTTGCTGAACAGAGGGCATATCCTGACTCCAAAAATTAGTTTGAACACTCTTGTTATAGTATACCCCGACAGAATCTTTCTCAAACATGGTCATTTTTAACTTCCCGTCAAAACCCACAGAAGGGTTTCTCAATCCTCAAAAATTTACCGCCTGCTTAAATATCGGTATACTGAATCCGTTCTCTCTCTTATATAGCTCCCAGGAGAAACGCTTTATGTTCCCAATCATGGGCCGCCAAAGCAGAGCCATAGGCTTTGCGATTTTGTTTTTGCCCCTCCTGCTCTGGATGAGTTGCAGTATGCAGGCTGGGAAAATTGTGAAAACAGAAAAAGTAGAAGCTTCTATCCTAGAAATGAAAACCCTGCCCCCGTCTTCACCGGGAATGAGCCCAGTTCATCTGCTGAAACTCAAGCTTCAAAACGGGCGTGATTTCTCCTTAAAATTGTATTCAAATCCCCCCGAACCACAACAAAAGATTCCTCTCCTGATTCAAACCCGAGCCGATGGCCGTGAGTTGATCCGTTTGGATGCAGAGAAATGGCAAGCACTTGGTTTTTAAAGGACAAATTTGCATTTTTTCAGTCCTGCTTGCAGTTTGATGTGGATCAAGTGAAAAAGCTGTTTCAGATCAATCCAAATCTGGCTGTTCAGCTGTAAACTATTATTCAAAGTTCAGCAAAGGCGGCTTGGTTATGCATAAGAAACTTTATTCTCCTCTCTTGGCTTTCATTTGGTTAAGTGCTTGCCAGACAGTGCCCGTATCCCCCGGTGCCAGCCCCTCCCCCACTCCCAGCAGCAATCCAACCGTCAGTCCAAGTGTCGTTCCCAGCGCGGTTCCGAGTGCCAGCCCCACCCAGCCGATAGCAACGCCAAGTCCTCAAATCAGTGCAACTCCTCAAACGCAATCCTTACGTATTATCACAGGCATCCCCGAAAGCCTGCGACTGGATGAACCCGCCCTGATCCTTCAGGGCAATTTGCAGGCTGGAGATGAAAAAATTGAAGCCCTGAATTGGGAAGTGCTGACGCCTGAATTGGGCGAAATTCAAAATGGTCAGCTGATTTTAAAGCAAATCGGAAAAATCACACTGCGGGCCTATGCCCCCAGTCAACCCAGTTTAGAGCAACATTTCAGCTTCGAAATTCTACCTGCGCTGAGGTCTCTGCCCACCCCAACGCCCAGCCCCACCCCCATGCGTTTTGAAAACAAATCTGGACTACTGAGCGATATTGTCTCTGCAGGAAATTATGTTTTCACTTCAGACAAGACTCTGGATCAGGTTCATGTATTGGATCTGCGCACAGGCAAGTTTGCGTCTCATTTGTTCGTCATGCAGGATCCCGACTCTCTGGCTGTCAGTAAAGATGGGAAATGGGTCTATGTTGCCAGCCAGGCCTCAGACCGAATTTATCCCATCTCAGTAGAAAATGCACAACTTCACTCCCCCATTTCAGCAGGCGGTAAAGTATTTGACATGGTTGCAGGGCAGGATCGGCTGTATATCAGCTATGTGGATAAAACCCAGAAAATTAAAATTATTCAACCCAGCACCAGCGCACCCAAGGGGGAACTGCCTGAGGAAGTCCCCAGCCACAGTTTGCTCTGCCTGCCCCCCGATGGGAAAACGATCTATGTGGGCATTCCCAATACTGACGATGCAAGACTCTACAGCGTTGATATCAGTCAGGAAGATAAAACTGAAGTCTTGCTGGATACCCTCAGAGAATTAACTGAAGATGAGATCTACCAACGAGATTATAAAAACGTAAAATTTGATCCTGTCTATGGCAAAAATCTGCGTGAGATGAAGGTTTCTCCTGATGGAAAAAAACTATACCTGGCCTTGAGCTATCCCAAATACCCCAGCCGTATACAAGTACTGGATCCCGTCAGTCTAAAAATCACAGATCATATTGATTTGGGTGCTTCGCCAGAAGGGTTGGACTTTTCTCCCGATGGCAAATATCTGTATGTTTCGCATGAGCATTTTGATATCCATGTCTTTGACAGCCAGACCCATGCCCAACGCTTACGAAAACCCACCTATCTCTGGGCGGAACGCGTCACAGCCAGCGCCGACGGCAAATATGTATTCGGATTCATGGCCAGCAATTCAGTCAATAGCAACCGCACGCTGTTCAAAATCATGGATGTTTCAGAAATCCCCTGAAATACAAATCTTGATGAAAGATCAGCTTTGACGTTCTTGCTGCATTAATAACCGCACGGCGGCATCAAGACTGCCAGCAGGAAGAATCTGACCGGCATTGACAAAGAAAATTTGATCAGCACTTTCAATCGTATTCAATCGATGGGCAATCACAACCCGTGTGGTTGTAGCGGGAAGTTTTTGCAAGGTTTCTTCCAAAAGCTTTTCACTGACCGTATCAATATTGGCTGTAGCCTCGTCCAGGATTAAGAGTTCAGGCCGCCTCAGTACCGCGCGCATAAAAGCCAACAGCTGCTTCTGGCCCAAACTGGTTTGATTTTGATCTCCACCAACTGGGGTTTCCAATCCTTCTTCAAAGCGCTTTAAAAAAGGAGACATTCCCATTTCTTCAAGTTTTTTAAGTAAAGCAGCTGAACTGAGTTTGAGAAGCTCTAAATTCCCAATACACAGATTTTCAGCGACCGTCCCCTCAAATAAGAAAGGCTCTTGCAGGATAAAGCCTATTTTCTGGCTCCTCTCCTCAGCCGTCAGACTGCGTAAATCCTGCCCATTAAAAAAGACCTGGCCAGAAACTGGGTCATAAAGCCGTGCCATCAAGGCAGCAGTGGTAGATTTCCCTCCGCCGGTCGGCCCGACAAAGGCATAGGTTTTTCCTGCTTCAAGTCTAAAACTGACTCTGTGCAAAACCTCGGGGCCTTCCGAATAGCTGAAACAAACCTCGTGAAAGGCTAAGCAAGCTGAGTTTGCTTGAACAGGCTGTTTCTCCAAAACCGGAAGTTCGCTTCGCTCATCTAAAACCCCTGCAATCCGATCCCAACTGGCCAAAGCCAACTGAAAAGAAGCCCATAACATCGCAATTTGACGCAAAGGATCATAAAAACGGTTGACATAGGTTAAAAAGCTGATCAGCAAGCCCACTGTAATTTCTGATTTTTGCAAAAGCCAGATCCCATACCCCAAAACCCCCAATTGGGCCAAATGATAGACCAACTCATAGACAGGTGTAAAAATACTGCTGGCATAACCTGCGCCCAAAGCCGCCTGATAATTTTCTTGATTGTGAAACTGAAAGCGCTCTTGAAAATAATCCCGGCGGTCAAAAACTACAATTTCTTTAAAATGATTGAGACTCTCTTGAATTTCAGCACTCAAAGCCCCTGTTTTTTGAAGGCTGAGGGCATTCGTTTTTTTAACCCAGGGAGAAACAGCACGGGTCCAGATCAGCAGCAGGCCGGCAGGGAGAAGGGCTACAAAACCCAATTTGGGCTGAAGAATCAAGACAAAGACCCCTGCACCCAGCATGATAAACAAATTGCCAAGAAAACGCACAAGGCTTTCAGAGAGAAACTGATTCAACTTATCGGTATCATTGTTAATGCGGGAAATCAAATCCCCTGTCTGGTGCCTGAGAAAATAAGCCACCGGAAGGGCTTGAATCTTTGCAAAAACCCGATGACGTAAGCGAAACAAAACCTCTTGCCCTACGGTTCCCATCCAGATCATTTGCCGGTAATGGGCCATTAGCGCAATCAAATACAGACCGAAAAGGCCTCCCCCCATTTGAAAAAGCCCGACATAATTCTTTTTCAGAATAAAATGGTCAATCGAATAGCCAATCAAAAAGGGGGCGATCAGATTCAAACCTGAATTCAATAAAAGGGCCAAAAAGGCCAGTAAAATCAAAGGGCGCTGATCTGCAATCAATTCCCAAAAACGGCGCAGGGAAACACGCCAACCTGTCGAAGTAACAGTTTCTATCTTCATCAGGTCTTGCGCAGGAGACTCCGGCATTCATGCCGGAGAGGCAGAGCGCATCCGGTGTAAGCCGGACGTGT
>PFGG01000030.1 GCA_002783405.1 bacterium (Candidatus Blackallbacteria) CG13_big_fil_rev_8_21_14_2_50_49_14
AAATTGTTCAAGAAATGTTGGTAAGTGACACCTACGGTATTCCACTTGGTATCAAGCAGCGGTGGATTTCTATCTACTCAAAGACACCAACCGAGTATTATTTGAGATTCCTGGACAGCCAAAACAATGTTTAATTGAGGGCTGCTCAATGTAGGATTAAAATGTGCGGCGAAGCCCGTACGATTTTGTCTGTTGGCCATTTCGTTTCTAGTTTCAGTCATCTGCAAGATTGATAATTTCTTGAATTCTTTTGATGATAAGTGGATGACGAGCCTGACTGGCTACATCTCCTGGCAGGCTCCATTGGATAGCATCAGAAAAATCCACTTCATTTACAAACTTTGTGAATTGTTCTGCGAGATACATTTTCAGCTCGCCAGAGGATGCCCTGACTTCTTCTACCAATTCAGCCCGACCATTCAGAACCATAATGACGTCTTCGATATCATGGCTGACAAGAAAATCCCCTTGACCTCTACTCAGAAAGGCTTCGGTCTTGGTTGCAAGGAAGTAGGGTGGTGAAACGACCCGAATCGTGAGATTGTCTGTAAGCGCAACCTGAAACCAGTTCTCTACCGCAGCCGGATACCATCGATTGGAGAATCCCAATACTTCAGGCTTCACAGGCATCAGATCGACGACAGTCTCTCCTATGAGCCAGCGGCATATCGGATCTCCCTCTTCTGCCCGAGGCGAGAAGCCATGCGCTCTAATTTCACGCTCTATCTCGCCGTAAGCGATTTTCGATGCAACTTCAACAATGATATCTACATCCTTAGTCGGACGAATATCTTGTTTCACCTTGTCTGTCACCATCAGTTCCGTCGTCGCGCCGCCAACAAACACGATTTGGTCGAGCAACCATTCGAGGTGGGTTGCGACATCGATGAGCATAGAGATATTCGATCGCATGGGCTCTCTCATTCTCTGAGCCGATGCCGAAGTTGTTCAGCCGCATAATCACGCTCTCTTGCCCGTCCATCCCTGATGGCATCGACCAACACTAACAGTTCATACAGCTTTTCATCACCCTGCACAGCCGCTGGGACAGACTTGAACAGAGGGGAGAATGCGTATCCGCTTGTCTCACCGTCAGGAGATGGCCAAACGGGAGGTAAATCATCACCCTGGAAAATCCAGCCCTTCAGAGGATTTGCCGCATAGGCTGTAGGGATCCCTCTGGTAGGCCCTCCTTTTTCAGGTGGGTAGGCATATTTGACGCCATGAATCAGAAATTCTTCGAGAGCCCTTCGAACGGGGCGTTTAGTTTCGGGATTGAAGAGGCGGGCCGCCGTGGCGCGCTTCAGACCGTCATGAACCTCTGCTACGCTCATTTTCAATGCCTTTGCAAGCCCTGCATAGGACCAGGCTTGGTCCTTGAGGACACTGAGCTTTAGAAGGACGAGAACATCTTGAGGTTTCAGAATCATGTTTATATGCTATTCGCGAATAGCGAATAAGTCAATAGGTTCGTGATTCAAGTTCAAAAGCCTTTGGGAGGAGAGTATCTTCACTGCTCGGCAGCGAAGTCTGCTGAGCGGGGATTCCTTGCCAACTCCGGGTCGAGGAACGTTCCGCCCTTAACCTGCGCGGTGAAGCGGCGTCTGGTTGATAGTGGTGGTTGGCCATGGGTGGCATCCATTTAACCCATTTGCAGGCGCGCATTGAGTTGGTCGATCTTCTTTACCATGCTTTGAATGACTCCGATTTTGCCATCAAAAAGGGAAGCCAGATCGCCGTGATCGTTGAAGGGCGAGTCATTCAGCTTCTGCTTTTCGAGTGAGCCATTGACCATGACATGATCGACCACCAGATTCACGAAGGCGATTTGTTGCGTATTCAGCGAGTTGTCAGATAGGAATTCGCTGAAGAGTTCCAGGGCGGCAGAACGATCCAGTCCGACAAGGCGAGCGACCAGTTTGAGCAAGGGCTCGTCTTTGAATTCTTTTTCATACTCTTCTTTGGTGCCCAGTTCCTGCCAGAGTACTTTTTCGAGATAGCTGAGATCTTGTGGGGTCAATTCTTTGTTGTGGCGCAGTTTATGGATCGGCAGGTCATCGGTATGCGCCTTGAGATAGGCATTGACCTTGGCCCGGTAGGATCGGAAATCATAGCCTCCATAGAAGGCTTCATTCTCGCGCACTTCCAGCTTGGTATCTAGGAAGTGGGTATAGTAGATTTCCTGACTCGAGCGTTCGATCAGATCGAGCAAATCCCGCAGAGCCACGCGCACGGATTCATGTTCAAAGAGATCAGCTTCGACCCAATAAACCGGCTCTTGAATCCGGGTGATGATAGGGGCCTGACGTTTGACCTTTTCAAGATGGCCTTTGGCGGCCAGGGCTTCGCCTGTTTCGACCAGTCTTTGCCGCTGTTGCGGTTTGGGCGCGCCTTGCAGGGTTTCCAGCATGATGCTGTACATCAGGTAGTCAAAGCGTTTGGCCAGTTCCTGTTCTTCGGAAGGCTGGACCAGTGGGGCAATATGTTTTTCCAGCTCTGCGATCATCGTATCGGTGATGTTGTCCCAGGCTGATTGCTGGTTATAGCGGTGCAGGTATTCGATCCGCAGGCGGCTGGCGAAGTGATTCTCATTGATGGCGCAGACTTCGGTATACAGGGACGTGATCAAGGCTGTGCGGAAGGCTTGATATTCCGTGCTCTGGTATTTGAGATGCTGCAAAGCCTGCGCAATACAGGCGCGCACGCCAAAGAGCTGTTCGGTCAGGGATTTGATGGCCCGGCCTTCGGAGAGATTTTTTTCGGTGCGGAAATATTCAAAGTTGCCGCAATAGTCAAAGATGCGGAATGCTTGTTTATCGTCGCCGATGCCAAAAAGATCGGGGCAAAGACGGGTGCCTCGTCCGATCATCTGCCAGAATTTGGCTTTGGAGCGTACTTTTTTAAAAAAGACCAGATTGACCAATTCAGGAATGTCGATGCCGGTATCGAGCATGTCTACCGAAATCGCAATCTGGGGGAATTTGTCTTTGCTGGCGAAGTCATCGAGCACCGAATCGACGTATTTGATGCCGTTGTAGATGCACTCGGCGGTTTTGCCAGAACTGCTGGGGTAGAGTAGATTGAAGCGTTCCAGAATCGCATCAGCGTGTTTGGTGTTGGCAGCAAAAATTATGGTTTTGCCAATGCGATCCCCACCCTGCACTTTGATGCCGTCGTTCATCAGGTCTTGCAACACCGTGTCGATGGTATTGGAATTAAACAAATAGGCGTTCAGGGCGCTGCTGTCGATGGTGTCGCAGCCCTCATCAAAGGTGTCTTCCCATTCTTCTTTTTCTTGTTCAGACAGCTCGTCATAGACAATGCCCTGCTCCAGAAATTTCATTTTGGTTTCGTGGGAGGTGTAAGACACCAGAAAGCCTTCTTCAACGGCATCCACCAGCTCATAGGCATAGGTCGGCACATTGTTTTCGAGTTCAAACAGGGCATAGGTATTGTGGTCGATATCGGTTTTGGGCGTGGCCGTCAGGCCCACCAGAAAGCCATCGAAATAGGTGAAGATGTCCTGGTATTTTTTGTAGATTGAGCGGTGGGCTTCGTCGATGATAATCAGGTCAAAGTGGCCGGGCGTAAACAGGACAGAGCCATCTTTGGATTTGGTTTTGTCGATGGCATTCATCATGGTCGGGTAAGTCGAGAAGACCATGCGGCTGTCGGGGCTGTCTTTGGAATCGAGCAGATTGCAGATCGAGAGGCTGGGCAGCAGGGCGGCAAAGTTCTTCTTGGCCTGTTTGACCAGTTCGCGCCGATCCGCCAAAAAGAGCACGTTCTTGATCCAGTTCTGGCGAGTCAATACATCCACCAGCGAGATCGCGGTTCGGGTTTTTCCGGTGCCAGTGGCCATCACCAGCAGGGCGCGGCGGTGGCCCTGACTGAGGGTCTCACAGACGGCCTGAATGGCGGTTTTCTGGTAGTGGCGATTGGCGATGCTGTTATTGATGACCGCTGTGTTCAGGGGCTGCTTCTGGGCCTGCCGCTGACGGAACCAGGCACATTCAGCCGGGGTAAAAAAGCCAGAGACCTGACGGGCGGGGTAATTGGCATCGTCCCAGAAATAGGTGCTGAAGCCATTGGTATAAAAGATAAACGGACGCACCCCGTGCATTTGTTCCAGGCAATCGGCATAAATCCTGGCCTGAATTTTGCCTTTTTTGGGATCTACACTGGTTTTTTTTGCTTCGACCACGGCCACGGGCAGGCCGTTTTCGCCATAGAGCACATAGTCCACATAGCCGATCCCTGAAGGGCTTGGCATTCCTGTGACTTCGACCTCTTCGAGCCAATTGGAGCCGAGGGCCCAGCCGGTCATTTCGAGCATCAGGTCGATATAGATTTTGCGGGTCTTGAACTCGCTGATGTCGTCCGGTTTAAAGTCACGGGCCTGGGTATTTTCTTCACGTTTTTTGCTAAATTCTTCGCGGGTTTCCTGGGCTTTGAGCAGTTCTTTGAGGGCTTTGTCCTTGGCCTCTAACTCGGCCTGCATCCGTTCAAGTTCCTGCTGCATTTTGACGGTGCGGCTTTCGGACAGTTCTTTATCCGGCAGCAGGGCGGGATCAAAGGGCGCTTCGTGGATCTCATCTGAATAAGAGTAGTCGATCCAGGCGATAAAGACATACAGGCAGTGCAGGGCTTCGGTGGCCTGTTCGCGCGAAAGCGCGCGGGCCGTATGGGCAGCCTTGTTGCCGAGGGTGACAATGAACTTGAGCAAGGGAAAGAGCTGGCTGTCGAGAATCGATTTGAAGGTGTGGTCGTGGATCAGGGCCGAGAGATTGTCCTGATAGGGCACGTTCAGATCACTGTCGTAGGCATAGACCCATTTGACGGCCAGTTCCAGCGCCCGCCGGGTCTGCATAGCCGAGGTGGCATACGAAACCGACATTGAGTTTTCAGCGTCGATGCACGCTTCAGCAAAATCACAAAAGAGAGGTTTCTCCCGCAGAAATTCAAAATTGCTCATGCTCAGCCCAGCTCTGGTTCCTATTCATTTTCTCTATTTTAGCGGATTTTTCAGATGCGTGATTTCTGTTATGGGGTGTAACAGAATTTCAAATGGCAAACATTAGAACAAATCATCGGATTCCCATTTCATTGGGTTGTTTTTGATGTATTGTCTGATTCGATGCAATGCCCGTTCGTCGCGGATGATATGGTCGTAATAATTGCGTTGCCAAACGGTCTGAATATCGGTGTTTTGGTGGGCCCATTTTGTGACACCGATTTTAAATCCCCGTACGATGGAACCAATTGTATTTGATGTGCCGCGTGGTTGTGGGGGTAGGGGCGAATAATTATTCGCCCCTACGGTTGCATACGTCACACGATTTCCGCCATCCCCGGCATCAATGGCGATGATTCCATGAACATGGTTTGGCATCACCACATATTCATCCAATGTTGCATGTGGGAAATGGTTGGGAATTTCCCCCCAATATTGGTGAACCCTTTGACCCAATGGATTCAATAACATGACACCATTCATAATGTCACCAAATAATCGTTTGCGGTTCTGGGTGCAAATGGTAATAAAATACGACCCCGGACGGGTGTAATCATATTCCTTTAACCGGATCGATTGGCGATTGTGTTTTTCTGGATTGTATTGGGATTGGCGGGGCTGTTTTGGGCCGCCTTGGGGATAAAAATCACGTGACATATACAGACCTCGGGGCGTATTGGCTATTTTAACCAGTATGCCCCTGACCGGCTAAAATCTCCATGAACACTTGCCTAACACCCTATCCAAACGCCACCTGCATTAATGCATTGAAATTCTGTTCCAACTCGCGCAGACTGGCGGTCAGGGACTGCTTGAGAAGGTTTATCATTCATACTCAAAGTCTTGCAGGCACAAAACTTCAATACTTTGAACTCTTTTTAACTGAATATCATTGGTCAAAAAGGCATCGCAGTCTACATGCTGTGCTGTGGCAATTTGCAGAGCGTCGGTTAGTGTCAAATTGTATTGCACACGCAACTCTGCCGCCTGATGCCCGATGATTTCGTTGATCTCAACAAACTGTGTATTCTCGGCATGAATAATCAATGATCGAAAAGTCTCAATGAAAGGTAATTGATTCAATCGAATGGGAAAGATCAAACATTCAGCCAAAGTGATCGGAGAGGTAACTGCAGATAAGAGACCTTGATCGATGGCCTCAAAAATGGGATTTGCGCGTGAAAAATAGGTTGTATTTTGTTCCACATAATAGATAATCGGCGCTGTATCCAAAAACACTTTTTGAATTGAGGCCAATTTCGCTTTTATGTTCATGATGTATGTGGGATAGGTCTGTCTGCTTCCTGGCGTTGGCGGGAAACCCAATTTTGGGCATCTTCTCCCATGAGGGGAGAGACAACACTACCGGCAATTTCTTTCCACTTCCGATTGGGAGCATTTTGTCTTTGTTTCAGCCGCTGAATAAAATCAATCACTTCGGCCTGTTTATCTGGTGACAAAGAGTGAAAATCGTTGATTAAATTGTTGTCTTGAAACATTTTTTTCACCTCTTTTATGATTATACCCCAAGAGCTGGGCTCGTTTTCTTCATCCTCCAAACGCGTCCTGCATCAAAGCCTGAAAATGCTGCTCCAACTCGCGCAGGCTGGCCGTCATGAATTGCTTGAGGGATTTGATCTGCTAGACACGGTCAGTGAAGGTTTGCTGGAGATCGGCCCTCATCAGCATACGCTTTCAAAAATCCATCCAAACGATAAACAGATTGGTATCCCAAAAGACTTTACTCACCAATCAGCTCTTAAATCAGCGACGTATTGATCAGGATCTGTATCCTGCCAGATTTCTGCCCCCAGGCCATGGAAACCTTCTGCTGCCTTCAAACTGCGTTCCACTGCACCCGTTCTTTCTTGACGCACTTTTTTCTGGCGCAAATAGCCCATAAAATCAGCCACTTCCTGCTGCATCTCGGTGGAGAGTTCCGCGATTTCTTCTGCCAGGCTCATAGAGGAATCTCCTGATTTTACTTTGTTCAATATACTGATTATAGCTGAACCCCAGCCTATAAATAAACCTAGCCAAAGGCCTCTTGCATCAGCGCATTGAAGTTCTGCTCCAGCTCGCGCATGCTGGCGGTCATAGACTGCTGGTCGGTTCCATGAATTATGGTTCTTCGAGCCAATCTTCAATTTGCAAACCTGGAACTCTTGAGAACTCACGGGTATTGTGGGTGACCAAAATCATCTGATTGGCTCGCGCAATGGCTGCGATTTGCAAATCATAAGGCCCTATGGGTGTTGCCTGTTTGGCGAGATGGGCACGAATATCTCCAAAGTGACGGGCTGCCTCTCCATCAAAGGGAAACGAGTCAACCAACTTAAAAAGTTGCTCTAATTTTTCGAGATTTTGTTGAACACGCTCACTTTTATAAGCACCATAGAGGAGTTCTGCTTTGACAATATCACAAAGTCTTAGCTGCTTTGGATCAAGATGGGCAATCTTTTGGTGAAGTGGGTTTGCTTGCGGTGACAGATATTGAATCCAGATATTGGTGTCTAATAGCCACATTACTCCAGTTCCAATCGCTGTTCGTACTCTCCTTGTGGTTCACGCTCTAATGAGCCCGACCAGCTTCCTGCCAATGATGCCAGCGAAAGCTTTTCTTCAGATATAGACGGCTGATCGACAAGCAAAAAAATGACTTCTGTTCGCTTATGTTTCACTTCAGGCGGAACAGGGATAAAATCACCTGGGTCTTCAACAATTTGTCGCAGGGCAAACATAGTGGCCTCTTTGAACGGATTTTCTACAATTGTATCATACGGTTTTTACCCAAAGGCTTCCTGCATCAAGGCCTGAAAATTCTGCTCCAGCTCGCGCAGACTGGCCTGCATCTGCTGCTTGAGGGCTTCGATCTGCTGCACCCGGTCGGCGAAGGCTTGCTGGAGGGGGAGGGGGGGAATTGGGATTAGAAGATCTTTGATTTGAGAAAACTCGATGTTGTCAGCAGTAACAGCACGAACTTTACCTAACAGAACCGGTTGAAAGAAGTTAAAAATATAAAGTAAAAACTCCGCTTTTAAAAGGTCTTTTTTGGGCACAAAAGCTTTCATATCTTGATTAAGAGTAACAGGAACAGTATTGATCGCAACAGGAAGTTTATTTTTTAGAATACCACTTCGTATAACCATTAAAACAGAGCCTGTTTTTATCAATTTTGCTGAACTTGAAGAAATAGCATTTTCGGTTATTTTATCAATACTGTTATTTATCCATATAACTTTCATATCTTTGGGTGTTACCCAGGGAATCAAGCCGGTGTAATAGTCTGGATTGCTCTTTGATGGAGTACCACCCCCCATGATAGAGCTACAGACAGAACTAACAGACTTCACCTCCCACCCCTTCTCATTTTTCACCGGGTCACCAAACATCTCATAAAACAGCGACTGCACCAGCGCGTCCATCAGCGTGAGCTGTTCTTTGCGCTGGTCGATGAGCCGCTGGGCCTGGTCGAGGCGGGCCACGATGCGCTGCTGTTCGGGCAGCGGGGGGAGGGGGATTTCGAGGGACCTTAGAACATCAAGAGTTACCCCCTGCACTGTTGCACCTTTTCCCCTTGATTCAATGTAATTGGCTCGGGAAAATAGCGAATAGACAAGAAAATCTCTCGATAGAAGCGATTCATCTTTTATCAAAACTGCTTTTAAATCCTGATTTATTGCGACATCAACAGAACAGACGGCTACCTTACCTAATGCCATACGGGTTGGAATGATAATCGTCCCAGCCTTAATCAAATTTGAAGCAGAATTTTTTAGACCTAATTCAGTAATTGATTCTTGAGCAGAATCAATTTTAAATGTCTTAAAATCTTTGACCGAAACCCAGGGAATTGAGCCATCCCAAAAATCTGGATTTGAGCGATCAGGTGTTCCACCCCCAGTGAATGTACAAACATCCCCCAAATTCACTATCGGCCACCGAAGCTTTCCAGCCACTGCCGCTTCCTGAGCGGAGTCGAAGGAAGCCGTTTCCTCCAGGTCAGGAATCGTCAATTGTTCCATAGTGTGTGTCATGGTGCTTCTTCTCTCTGGGCAAACAACTCGCCCCATTCATGCAGTTTCTGTTTGAGCAAGGCTTTGGGTATCATCTTTGTTTAGTACTTCGTCAATTCTAGAGTTAAGGTAATTTTTGAAATCCCGCTTGGGAAAAATGTTTATCAAAGCTCAATGCGGTCTCTATGTTCAGATCTTCCATCACCAAAAAAGACAGACAGTCGGTCAAAGAATAGCCTTTGTCGTGATGTTTTTGAAAATAGAGCCAGGCTTTTTGAAACAAAGGTTCTTCGACTTGAATCAGGTTGATAGAGGGGCTGCTTAACAAATTATTTCCGATTTCTACTGCCTTTGAATGAAAACCACGACTATTAAAAAAAGTCACAATTTCATCAAACACATAAGAAGTGGTCACCAGTGTGGGTTGGCCAGAAACAAGATTTTTCCAATGATTCAGAGCCGTCTGATGGTTTTGATCGCTTGCAATTTCCAGAGCAATCATATACCCAGTGTCAAGAAAGAGGACACTCATGAATGATAAAGATAAACATCATGGTTTTCAGAAGCATCAGTCAGATCGTCTGAGACGGGATTTTTTCCAAACATAAAGATGGGATCAGAAGCGTCAGTCTGAATCACAGTGTTTGTTTGCTTGGCTTTGAGCCGCTGAATAAAATCAATCACTTCTGCCTGCTTGTCAGAAGGCAAAGCATGAAATTCATCAAGTAATTGTTTGTCTTGCATCATGGGCTTGATCCTCTCAATTGATTATACTACTCCTAAATCTCAGCCAATAATTCCGGGTGTTTCTCGACGAGTTTAAGCAACTTGACAACAGGCGCTGGTGGGTTCGTTTCACCCCGTTCATAGCGTGAGAAAGCGACTTTGCCAACGCCAAATTTAGCTGCAAGTTCAGTCTGAGTCAGTTTGAGTTTTTTACGAATACGACGGATCTCTTCACTGACATTGCCTTTCACAGAACGAATCAAAGCCGTCTGGGCTTCGGTGTAACGGCGATAACTCTCCGCAGACCAGACACCTTCCTCACATTGTTGGCACTGCATCAATTCCATCCCGTGCAAGGTCAGTGATTGCCCTGCATAGCTCAGGGTTTCATCTATTGTCTGAACTGATATGTTTTGAGAACCACATTTTGGGCATTTCATAAAAACATATTAATCAAATTGATTAATTAAGTCAATTTGATTAATTTATCAATCTCCCCTTCAGCGCCTCAATCCCCTACTGAATCTCGTTTTTCAGCTCTGATGCCTTGCCACGAACCTTTCCCACTATATTTAAATATGATGATGTACTTCATAGTGTTTTTCATGCCCTTGGATTCCATCTGTTTTATTGTTATGATGAATGTAATAAGACCCGCCAAGGCTAGGTGCGCAAGCACTCCTCAAAGTGGCGGGTTACTGTTTTAAGGCCGAAATGAAACAATTTACAAAGCCATCACTCACCCTTGATGAACAAATAGTACTGCTTGAAAAGCGTGGCTTGATAATATCTGACCGCAAAGAAGCCCTATTTTATCTTTCTCACCTAAATTATTACAGGTTAAGAGCCTATTGGATGCTCTTTGAGGAGGATTCAGTCAACCATCATTTTAAACAGAACACGCAGTTTGAAGACATTGTCAAACTGTATATCTTTGATCGTGAATTGCGGTTGTTGATGCTTGATGCACTTGAACGAATTGAG
The DNA here is from genome assembly GCA_002783405.1 of bacterium (Candidatus Blackallbacteria) CG13_big_fil_rev_8_21_14_2_50_49_14. Lineage (NCBI taxonomy): Bacteria > Candidatus Blackallbacteria > bacterium (Candidatus Blackallbacteria) CG13_big_fil_rev_8_21_14_2_50_49_14. The sequence continues at coordinate 10,741 of PFGG01000030.1, forward strand.
GTATCAGTACGTTCTCAATGGGCATATCAATTAAGTGTTTATGGGGGCGCACATGCCCATATCGACCCAATTTATGCAAAAAGACGTGACCTTTGGCAAAGTGATATTGAGCGGCTAAAAATAGAAGTCGATCGCGCAAAAGATCGAGAGGCTTTTATAAAACATTTTAGTGAAACTTATGAAGAAGAATTACCGCCCATTTGGGCTATTTGTGAGATCATGTCTTTGGGTTCACTCTCTCGGTGGTTTCAGAATCTAAAACCGAATCCAGTTAGAAAAAAAATCGCGAAAACATTTAAAGTCCATGAATCTGTGCTTGAATCATGGCTGCACCATCTTACAGTCATTAGAAATATTTCAGCTCATCATGGCCGCTTATGGAATCGTCGTTTTACAGTAATACCAGCAAAACCAGAATCCTATCCCAAAATACTCGTCAATGAATTCAATTCCTCGCGCAAAATCTATAATTCACTCTTACTTTTGATCCATTTGATGGACTGCGTTTCGCCGCAACACCATTGGAAGGCAAAACTCAAAGACTTAGTGAAACAATCCCCAAACTATCTTGACCGAATGGGTTTTCCACAGAACTGGGAATCGCGCGATATATGGGCATAAATATTACACCAACATCCCCCGAAGCGCCTCAATCCCCTGCTGAATCTCGCTTTCCAATTCCGCCACTTTGCCCAGAATCACCGCCGGGCTTTCATAACTCACGCTCTCATACACCAGCTCTTTGTAGCGGTTGATCGAGAGGTCATAGCCCTTTTCCACGATCTCAGCCTTGGGCACCAGAAAAGACTTCTCAGTGCGCGCCCGCCCTTTTTCTTGCTCAAGATTCGCAAAACGGGCCACAATATCAGGGATATCGTTGTCGCCGATTTCCTGCCGTTTGTCATCGAGTGAGTAGCCATCAGCGGTCATGTCGTAGAACCAGACCTGATCAGTGCCACCCGTTCCGGTTTTGTCGAAGATCATGATGCCTGTGCTGACTCCGGCATAGGGCTTAAACACCCCCGAAGGCATTGAAATAATCGCTTTGAGATGGTGGTTCTCGACAATCTCTTTGCGGATCGCCACATGGGCACCCGAAGAGCCGAAGAGCACGCCATCGGGGACAATTGCAGCACATCGGCCGCCCTTCTTCAGCATCCGCAGCATCAGCGCCAGAAACAGCAATTCGGTCTTTTTGGTTTTGGTGACCTTGAGCAAATCGGCACTGACGGATTCGTAATCCAGCGAGCCTTTGAAGGGCGGATTCGCCAGAATCAAGGTGTATTTTTCACGGTCGGTATTTTGATCCGAGAGCGAATCGCGGTATTCAATCGCGGGGTTCTCGACCCCGTGCAGCATCATGTTCATGGCCCCGATGCGCAACATGGTGCGGTCCATGTCAAAGCCGTGGAACATCCCACTGTTAAAATGGGCTTTGCTATCGGCTTTGTGCAGGTCTTTGGAATGGGTTTCGTGGTGTCGCAGATATTCACAGGCCGCCACCAGAAAGCCCGACGTGCCAGCAGCCGGATCGACAATCACATCCTGCAAGGTGGGCTGCATCAGCTCAACCATCATCGCGATAATGTGGCGCGGGGTGCGGAACTGGCCGTTGGTGCCAGCGGTAGCGACCTTGGAGAGCAGGTATTCGTAGAGATCGCCTTTGGCGTCTTTGCCTGAGAGATCGAGCGCATCAATGGCTGTGACGACCTTTTCGAGCATGGCCGGGGTGGGAATCAGAAACAGGGCATCGCTCATGTATTTGGAAAAGCCAGAGTTTTTGTCGTCGTGCAGGTTTTTGATAAAGGCAAACACACCGTTGAGCGGGTCGGTAAACAGGCCAAACATTTCATCCGCGCCCTTGTGCTTGAAGTTCGACCAGCGCAATTGCTGACTGGATTCAGGAAAAATACGTTCCGGGGTCAGGCCGGTGATGGCGGCATTGCGCTCAAGCTGCAACTGGCGATCATCGAGCCCTTTGATGAAGAGCAGGTAAGTGAACTGCTCAATGACAGTCAGTGGGTTGGTAATGCCGCCTGTCCAGAAGGTTTCCCAGATTTTGTCGATTTTGTTCTTGAGTTCGCCGGTGATCATGTTGTGCTCTCTGTCCTGTATTGCATTTGCTTGGATTGCCCTTGAGCCTTGTTGGGTAGGATGGCAGTCAGCTCAGTATAACCTGTAGTTTCGGAGATTTTGAAATTCCAAAGAAGAGGGCGTACTCTGTAAAGTGACTAAACTATTGGAGAACGCCCAATGGAAATTATACCCGAATTTTTGAATCAGTTTTCCGGAAATTTCACACGTCCCGCTTTCAAGTATTTTGTACGCTTGATGAAAGGATTTTTAGAAGTGCCTGGGCCAAAAGCCATAGCAGAGCTGAATCGTGAGAAACCACCCCAAGAGCATTTCAGCTCTATTTACGATTTTCTGAACCGTTATGCTTGGCTTTCTCAAGACCTGGCAGACAC
>PFGG01000031.1 GCA_002783405.1 bacterium (Candidatus Blackallbacteria) CG13_big_fil_rev_8_21_14_2_50_49_14
TTGAAGAAACCAAAAAGAACTGATTGGCCACATTGGGATCCGGCTGATTGGGATCCAAGACCGTAAAAGGCACATTTTTGGCATTGAAAATCGTGGTTTTCACAGGGTCACGGCTGACCAAAACCCAGGTCAGGCCGCTGAGAATCCCCAGCAAGGCCACAGAGAGAAGAATCACGCGGGTACGAATATGACGTGCGGGCTTGCCATCCAACTCATTCAGCGTGGTATAGCTGATCAAGCCAGGATCCTTGTGTTGACGCAACATGACTTCATCACAGGCATCAATACAGGCAGTACAAGCCACACATTCCAATTGCACGCCCCGGCGGATATCCACCCCCGTGGGGCAGACCTGAACGCAACGGTTACAACTGATGCAATCGCCCTGTTCTTCTTTGGGAACATCGGCTCCACGGCGGGGTTCGCCGCGTTTTTCATCATAAATCACGGCCAGAGAATTTTCATCCATCAAGACAGATTGAAAACGCCCATAGGGGCACATGATAATGCAAAACTGTTCGCGGAACCAGCCAAAAGAAAAGAGCAAAACAACAGTGGTAAAAGCCATCACGGTAAACGCCGTGGGATGCTCCGCTGGAGAGCGGGTCATCCAATGCCCCAGCTCTTCGGTGCCAATAAAATAGGCCAGAAAGCTGTGGGTAATGATCAAGGTGACAATCAAAAAGGCAAACCATTTTGTCGCCTTGAGCCGCAATTTATTGAAGGACAGGGGAGCCTCGGCCAAACGGCGGCGTTGCACGGAATTGCCTTCGATCAAGCGCTCTATTTTGCGATAGACAAACTCAACAAAGACCGTTTCCGGGCAACCCCAGCCACACCAGAGGCGCCCCTTGATCGCAGTCAACAAAGATATTCCGATCAGAACCCCACCAAAAACAAAGACCAGCAAAGGCGCATCATGGGCCCAAAACGCCAATCCGAAAATCACGAAACGGCGATGGGTAATATCCAACAGAATGGATTGGTAACCATTGATCTGAATCCAGGGAAGGAGCAGAAAAACAGCGACCAAGATGGCATGCACCAGCAAGCGGCGCTTGTGGTATTTGCCCTCCACATCGGCAGGATACAGATAGACCCGATGCCCCGACTCATCCGTCGTTGCCAGTCTGTCTTGAGGAAGTTCTTCTATCTTCATGACCTAATACTTCTCTCCCTGAGGAGCTTTTGGATTGGCAGGCTTGCTGCCTTGAATCGAAACGATATAAGAAGTGACATTGGAAATATCCTGCTGAGAAAGCACGGGCCCCCAGGCAGGCATCCCTTTGGCGGTCACCCCTTCTTTAATCACCTTGAGAATACTCAAGGGTTTTCCATCCCCATTGATCCAATAGACATCGGTCAGGTTGGGGCCAATCAGACCGCCCCCATCCGGGCCATGGCAACTGGAACAGGTGCTGGTGAACTTGTCTTTACCAGCGGCTACCACAGCGCTGTCTTTGGCTCCCTTGAGCAGGGTATCATCGCTGAGAGAAGCCATTTGGGCTGCAGACTTGGCCAGTTCAGCCGCCTGCATCTCTGCCCACTGTTTCTCATAGGCTTTCTGCACAAGGTGCCCATCGCCAATGATATGGTGCCAGGTAAAGTAAAAAGCGGCAAAGACAATGGCGATATAAAAGGTACCCAACCACCACCCTGGCAGGGGGTTGTCGAGTTCTTTAATACCATCATAATCATGGTCGAGCAGGGGGTCATTGGTCAAGTGATCCCTTGCCATTTTAGGTTCGTGACTCATTTAGGTATCCTCCTGTAAGGGAAGTTCAGACATATGCTGATACACAGGTTTCCGCCAAGGCTGAAAAACCCAGATCAGCATGCTGATAAACACAGTGAAAAAGATGATCAATCCAACATTCGTCAGATCCGGCATATTGAAATAAGCCAATACTTCTGATTTCATTTGGCTGATGCAACCTCCACTTCACCGGTTTTGCCCAAACGTTGGAGATAGGCAATCAAGGCGACGATCTCTTTGTCTTTGATCTCATCGGCTTTTACACCCACTTCTTTTTCAAGCACAGCAGCAATTTGAGCGGCTTCTTTTTCAGCATTTTCACGGGCATCCTTGACCTGATCATCGCTGTAGGGCACACCCAATTTCTTCATGACCGCCAATTTGGCTTGAACGCTGCCGAAATCAGCTTTGCCCGTAGCCAACCAACCATAATTGGGCATGATCGATTGGGGTACGATATCACGGGGATTCAGCATATGGCGGTAATGCCAGCTGTTGGGATATTTACCACCAACACGCGCCAAATCAGGGCCCGCACGACGCGAACCCCATTGGAAGGGACGATCGTACATGGATTCAGCCACAGTGCTGGGTTTCCCATAACGCAGGGTTTCTGCCACCATCGGGCGAATCTGCTGAGAGTGGCAGACATAACAGCCTTCACGCACATACAGATCACGGCCGGTCAGTTCCAAAGGAGAATAGACCCGCGCAGCGGTTTTGACAGGAACAAATTCCTGAACCACCATGGCCGGGACAATTTCAATGATTGAACCGACTAAAATCGCAATAATCGTCAGCGCAGTAAAGACATAGGGCAAACCTTCAAGCAGACGGTGGGGTTTGGTGCCCACCAGACGGGCATTGATTTTGTTGAAACTTGGCAGTTTCTCAGCCTTATCGGTTACAACATAATCTTTCTGACCGCCCTGAATGGTTTTGACCAGGTTGTAGATCAGCAGACAATAGCCGATCAAGAACATCACCCCTGACAGACCACGCACCCAATAGAGGGGCACAATCCGGGTAACGGTTTCAATAAAGTCAGGATAGGTCAGTTTGCCTTCAGCATTGATGGCACGCCACATCAGACCTTGGGTAATCCCGGCAGTCCACATTGAGATCATATAAATCCCAGTGGCGGTAACCCCTGTCCAGAAGTGAGCATTTGCCAATTTCACGCTGTAAAGCTTGGTATTCCAAAGTTTGGGAACCAGATAGTAGAGCATGCCAAAGGTCAAGAGACCATTCCAACCCAAAGTACCGCCATGCACGTGGCCGATGGTCCAGTCGGTATAGTGGCTCAGGGAGTTTACAGCCTTGATCGAGAGCAAAGGCCCTTCAAAGGTTGACATCCCGTAGAAGGTCACGCCTGCGACCAGGAACTTGAGAATCGGGTCGGTACGCAGACGATCCCAGGCCCCACGCAGGGTGAGCAGACCGTTGATCATCCCACCCCAGCTCGGCGCCCAAAGCATCAAGCTGAAAACCATGCCCACGGTCTGAGACCATTCAGGCAAAGCGGTATTGAGCAGATGGTGAGGGCCGGCCCAGATATAAATAAAGACCAAAGCCCAAAAGTGAACAATCGAGAGACGGTAGCTGTAAACCGGACGGCCCACAGCTTTGGGGATATAGTAATACATCAATCCCAGGAAGGGTGTGGTCAGGAAAAAGGCCACCGCATTGTGGCCATACCACCACTGAATCAGACCATCCTGTACCCCAGCGAAAAGCGGATAGCTTTTCAGGAAACTGACGGGAAATTCAAGTGAGTTGACAATATGCAGAACGGCCACGGTTACGATCGTGGCAATATAAAACCAAAGCGCCACATACATATGGCGCTCGCGACGTTTCCAAAGGGTGCCGAAGAAATTCACGGCAAAGATCACCCAAACCACGGTAATGGCGATATCGATCGGCCATTCCAGTTCGGCATATTCTTTGCCCATGGTAATTCCCAAAGGCAGCGTAATCGCGGCTGAAACAATGATCAGCTGCCAGCCCCAGAAATGGGCCCGGCTGAGCAAATCAGAGAAGAGGCGCGTTTTACATAACCTCTGTGTCGAGTGATAAATTCCGGCAAAAATAGCATTGCCGGCAAAAGCAAAAATGGCTGCATTGGTATGCAGCGGACGCAGGCGGCCATAGGTCAGCCAGGGCAGATTAAAATTCAGACGCCAATCGGCGAGCTGAAAAGCAATCGTCACCCCAAGCAGAAATGCCACAAACGCCCAGACCATCGTTGCAACAACGAATAATTTGACGACCTTGTCATCATACTCAAAGCTTTCAACCTGTCCGGTTGAATCCACTTCAAGCACGTCTGACGCAGGTGTTGCATCTTGCGATTTCATGGTTGTAGGCTTGTCCATACCTTTCTATGATTAATTCTATTTTTCATCGTAAAGAACACGATGAGAGGGTGTTTCTAAATCTTCAAACTGTCCATTTTTCACAGCCCAGAGAAAGGCTGCGGCAAATCCGGCCGAAACCAGAATCGCCATGGGCACAGTTAAAATCAAAATATTCACAGTTTTCTTCCTCCGATCACGGCCAAAGCCACCACCGTCAGAGAACTGATCGGCATCAGTACGGCCGCAAAGAGAGGGGTGACCCATCCCATCACAGCCGCACTGATGCTGGCCAGGTTATAGACCAATGAGAAGCTCAGGCAAAGTTTAATCAAACTCAGCGTTTTTTGAGAATGCAGAATCAGGCTGGGAATCTGACTGATGCCGGTTTCCGTCAAATGCACGTCGGCGGTCTGAAGGTTTTCTTCAACCCCTCCCTGAACCGAAATACCGATCCGAGCCGAAGAGAGCGCCATAATATCATTCACACCATCGCCAATCATGACAGGGGCTTCAAAGCCCTTGAGAATGGTTTCTTTTTGTTCCGGCGTAACCCGTGAAAAAACCTTTTCAATCCCCAAATTTTCAGCCACGCGCTGACAGGGAGCGGCCTGGTCTCCTGATAGCAAAACCAGTTCATAGCCCATTTGGCGCAGACGGGCCAAGGTTTGATGCGTACCTTCGCGAATGCGATCTCCCAGCCAGATACGCCCCTGCAAGGTATCCTCACAGCGCAATTCCAACTGGGTCACAGGTTGCCCACCGGCCAATTCACTCTCTTGGTTGAGAGAAGGCAGCACTTGCCACAAATGCCCTGCAATTCGGCCTTGAACACCGCCGGTATTCAAAACTTCTGCCTGTTCAACTTCGGGCAGGGGGCGTTCACTGGCAAAATGGCGAACCAGCGCCAGGGCCACAGGATGGGTTGAGTGAATCTCAAGGGCCCGCAGAGCATCTTCAGCTTCCGGGCTGAGCGCTTCGGCTTGAAGCACTTGAAAACGCCCTTCGGTGAGGGTTCCGGTTTTGTCAAAAATCAGGGTTTTCACATCCTGCAATTCTTCAAGCGTATGCGCATTTTTAATCAGGTAACCCCGTGCAAACGCCCGTTGAATTGAAAGGCTCATCACCAGGGGAGTCGCCAAAGCCAAGGCACAGGGGCAGGAAATAATAATCAGCGAAAGCGCACGGGTAAAACTTTCTGGATTTAGCCCCCGCCAGAGAAAAAGCCCAACAGAAGCAAAGAGCACCAGCAGGACAAAACGACGTGAAAGTAAATCCGTCATGGCAACAATCCGGGTACGGTTGACCAGATTGGCCTGGGTTTTGCGCAAAAGCGTGGCCATTTTGGTCTCATCGCCTGTGGCCGTGGCATCCATGACAAACGCTGTGGTTTCATTGCGGGTACCCGCATATACCCGGCTGCCAGCTTGCACAGGCTGGGGATAGGTCTCCCCCGTCAGGAGCGACATATCTATCGCTGACTCACCTTCCAGAATCACGCCATCCGCAGGCAGACGTTCACCGGCTTGAACCCGAATACGGGCCCCATTTTCCAAACGGGAAACCGGAACAGAAGTAAAGGCCTGGGCCGTTTCAGACCAGACCTCAACAACATTATGTTCATAAAAAGAAAGCAGTTGGTTATTGGCTCCTACCCGCTGTTGTGCGCGGCTCAGAGCATAACGGCTCAAAAGCAGCAAAAACACCAGCATCGAAAGGGAGTCAAAATAGGTTTCCCCCTGATGTTGAATCGTTTGCCAAGTGCCTGCGGCAAACCCTACCAAAAGCGAAAAAGCAATCGGTACATCAATCGAAAGCTGGCGGCTTCTCAGCCTGTGCCAGGCCTCTTTGTAAAAAGGCCAGGCACTGTAGGTCAAGGCTGGAATGACCAGCAAAAGTGCCAACCAGGAGAAAAATGCGGCCAGATAGCCTTCTAAGCCAGAATAGAGTGCCACCGCCAAAATCATCAGATTGCCAGTCGAAAAAGCCGCCACGCCAATCCGCATTAAAATCCGTTGATTTTCACGCTGGCGCAGATTTTCTGCTTCACGGTGATTCTTCACCGCATAGGGCTTATAGCCAAAGCGTTCAATCGCTGCCGCGACAGGCGCAAATTTTCCTTCGGGAGGAAGCGTCAGGGTCGCGATCGCATTGCTCAGGTTCAAACGGGAAGAAATCACACCGGGCATGAGTTCTGGTAGTTTTTCAATCAACCAGACACAGGCCGCGCAATGCACGCCTTCAAGGTAAAATTCAAGGCTCTTGCTGCCGTCGCGATTGCGTTCGGGCTGGGTAAAAGCAGGATCATCCAGATAGGCATAATTGCTAAGAGCGGCAGGAGCCGCCTGGGGGGTCCGAATACTGACCGATCCTGCACGAATATGATAATAATCGCCTAAACCCGCACTCTGTAAAATAGAATAAACTTGCTCACAGCCATTACAGCAAAATTCCTCGCCCTTGGCCTGGAGATCTCCAGGAATCGGAAGCGAGCAATGCTTGCAAATAGTAGAACTCATGACCACTGCAGGGTCGGGAGAAAGGCTCATTGATACAAGTCTCCTGTTTTACTACTATAGCGTATCGTGGAAGCACCTGCTGATCTCTGCTCTGTATCAAGGGCAGACTTGATCTGCATCAAGAATTGTTTTTCACCTCCATGACAAATCTATGAATTTATGACAAAAAAGCGCAATTTGTGAACAAAACAGGGTCTCAAGAACTGAATTCAAAAATCTTGCCAAACAGGCAAGAAAAAGATTAAGCTATAAACAGTCCAGAATTACTCAAAAAAACGGTGATCTGCTCTGGTATGCTAAACATCAATTCAATTTCTTGAAAGGATGCCCCACGTGGCAAACGCTTATTTCACCTCCCAAACCAAACGCTTTTTGATGGGTTTAAGCGCCCTGAGCCTCTTGGTCGCCTGTCAGATTCCCTTGGCTCCTTTGCAAAATTCAAATTCCAACCCGCCCTTAAGCACCCAATCACGCCCGATCCGCCCTCCTCAGGGGCGTTTGCACTGCCCGCCCGGAAGAGCAAACTGTAGACCCCAAGCTTTTAACTTGCCCAATCAGGATCAATTTATCCTGCCGCCAGAATACAAACCGACACAAGCCGTGATGATTTCAGACCGGTTAATGGCAGATATGAGTGGCCGGCCTTTGGTTCAAGCCTTGATTCAGGCCAATGCCCATGTCTGGATGCTGGGAACAGACCAAACCCTCTATAACCAAACCAAGCAGATTATACAAAGCACCCTGTCTCCCCTGGGCTTGCCCCTGGCTGCACAAATTTACCAATTGCCTGTGGCCACAGACAGTATCTGGAGCCGTGACTATGGCCCCCTAACCACTTTGCCGACAGCGGCCTATACAGGGCCCAAACTGGATTATAAACTCATGAACAGTTTTTATTATCCTGATCGCCGCAGCGATGATCGGGTTCCGGCTTTGCTCTCGCGCATTCTGAATTCCCCCTTGGGGCCTCTGACTGAAAAAACGGTCTTTACCAGCCAATTGTCTTTGGCACTGGAAGGGGGCAATTTGATGTGTACCGAACAGGATTGCTTTTCATCTCAATCGGTGATTGATCGCAACCTCGGCCAGAGTTTTCGCAATGGCAGAACCCTGAATACAGAAGAAGATATCAAAGCCGAGTTTAAATCTCAAATCCAACAAACCACACATTTCGTACCTGCACTGCCAACGGAAAGCACCGGACATATCGATATGTGGGCCAAGTTTTTAAATCAAAACACGCTGCTGATCGGGCAGCTCAGCGATCAAAGCATTCAGCTCGCCCCCGCTGAATACCAGGCCCAACTCAAAGACATTCAGGCCTTTCTCGAGATGCAGGCCAGCGGCAAAGACAGTAACGGGCAAGTGGTTCCAGAAAGCCTCTACCAACAGGCCCTGGCCAGCAATGCCCAATTAAAGGTTGTCAGAATTCCCATGCCCCTGCCGCTTCAGGAATACCAGGGGGCTTCACTTTTTCGCAGTTATACCAATGCCCTGATCGTCAATAACCATGCCTTGATTCCCCAATACCGCAGTCTGCCCAACAACCAGGCCTATCCAGACAATGCGCTGCTGCAAGGCTACGAGCAGGCGGTCAGCCAAGCCTATCAGGCAGCGGGTTATCAGGTCAAATGGATTCCCTCTGACACGTGGATCGTCAGCGGCGGGGCCGTGCACTGTGTCACCATGCAAATTCCCCAGGTTTAGGGTTTAGAAGCAGTTACCAAAAATATCGGGTATTCTCTCTCATTTTTCAGCACGGTATGTGCGGTTAAAAAGCGAATCTCTGCGAATCCATGTTTTTGCAAAAGGGCTTCGATCTTTTCACGCTCAAACCCCGTATGAAAAACACCTTCGACCGGCCCGCCATGAAAGGAGCCATCTTCCAGGTCGAGATCTGCCAAACCGATTTTCGCACCGGGTTTGAGATGATCTGCAAACGCTTGAAACAGCTGATCGGTATCCTCCACATGGTGCAATGCCATCGCGCTGATAATCGCATCAAATTTTTGCACAAGCGGCAATTCTAAAATATTCTGGCACAGCGCTTCAACCTTGCCCTGAAGTTCAGGTTTGGCCACCAATTGTTCTAGCATGGCCGCCGAGGTATCTACCGCATACACTTTTTTGACGCGGGGGGCGATATGCCCACTGAGCAGCCCGGTACCTGCGCCAAAATCCATTACGTGCATATCTTCGCGCCAGCTCAGATTTGCGAGCAAGGCACTGCCGATGCCTTGAGACAAATGCCTGACGGTCTCTCGCGCATCCCAATCCTGGGCCTTGTCTTTAAAAGGGTCTGTCATGGTTTACCTCACCACAGGTTTCTTTTCTTCAAATTAACATGTTCAGCTCCAAACAAGGTATCCTTTCAAGCTCCGGCTCAGGCAGAAGCTCGCCGGCCTGAAAGACTCTGGGGTATAATGGCAGCCAATAAGATTCCCAAGAAAAGAAAACCATGCCAGCCCCAGAACCCTCCAAAATATTGCGCCTTGCCTTGATCGGTCTGCCTGGCAGTGGAAAATCCACCCTGGGCCAGCTTCTGTCAAGAGCCCTGGCTCTGCCATTGATTGACAGCGATACCTGTTTTGAAAAGGAAAGTGGGCGGCAAATTGCTGAAGTCTTCGCCCAGGGAGAAGAACCCCTGTTCAGGGCTTGGGAAAGGGCCTGGCTCAGCCAATTGCATGCACTGCCGGCCTGTATTATCAGTACGGGCGGCGGCATGCCCTGCCAAGCCCAAGCCATGGAAGCCTTAAAAGCACACTGCCTGACGATCTGGCTGCAATGCCCCACCGATCAGATTTGGGAACGGCTCAAAAGCCTTTCCCACCCCATGATTCGCAGCCGCAACCGCAAAGCCTTTGAAGACCTGGCCCTTCAACGGGAACCCTTTTACCGTCAGGCCCACTGGCATATAAACGCCCAGAGCACACCTGAGGAGCTGTCAAAGCATATTCTCGAAAGGCTCCAAGCGGAGTTTGGTTCTCAATTCTGATTTTGAAACCGGTTGTTGCTGCGATCCACGTCAGGGGTCACGCTGGAAGGATCCAAACGCACTTCTTTGACTTCTGCGCCGACCTCAAAACTCAGACGTTCAGAACGGTTGACCCCATCCCAAAGATGAAAAACCACCTCACCGCTTTTCAAAACCAAGGCAATCGAGACGGGCATAATTGCCTCGCCCAAACGCTGAACGGTCACTGTCACCTTGTATTTGCCCTCATGCTCTGAAACCTGCAAGGATTGAATGCCATAGTCAATGACATGGCTTTCCTGCACCCATTGCAAAAAGAACCACTGCAAATCCTTGCCTGCAATTTTTTCAAGTTCAACCTGAAAATCTGCAACGGTCAGTTCTTTTTGCAAATAGCGTTTCTGCAATTGTACTTCGAGATTTTCCAGCACTTTTTTGCCCAAGAGCACATCCAGCATGCGAAAAATGGTATAGCCCTTGCCCTGGGAAAGGGCTGCAAAACTGTCCAAGGGCAAACGGTCAAGAATCAGACGGGGAGTCTGCAAAGAGGTATTCCAACCCTGCCGGGCGGAGCGCAGATAGCTTTCGGTGACCTGATCGCCCAAGAGATAATTTTTACGTTTCTGTTGCATATAGACCTGACCGGTATACAGCGCCAGACCTTGGGTCATCCAGGGCACGACCAGCTGATTCTGCCTGACACGTTGCCCCCAATACTGCTGCGCAATGCCATAAACCAGCCATTCAGTCAGCTGTTGGCGAGAGCGGGCCTCATTTTTGCCTTCGGCAAAAGAATTGCGCAGAACAATCAATTGTTGAGAAGCAATCACAGGGTATTTGCTGTCTTCTGCAGCGACAATCGTCAAACGCTTGGAGGGAAACACCCCATAACGCTGTTTAAAGAAACGCAGGACTTCTTCTGTAATCTGAAGCGCTTCGGTGCTCCATTTTTGCAGCTTACCGGGGTAATAATAGCGCAGTTGCATATCATCCACATCCGCGGTGCGCAGCAGCAAATCAGGGGTAAAGATCAAATCCAGCCCACTTTGGCGCTCTCCACTGTAACGGTAGGTATGGTCAGCACTGGAAAGACTGACAGGTGCCAGTGGCGAAATCGCAAAAAGCTTGTCCAGAATCCGAACACTTACACTGTAATCGCTCAATTCTGAAGCTTCTGGCTGCCATTGCCCATTCTGGTAACTGACCAGACGGGGATACCAACTGCCCAAACCCAAACGGTTGGGATCATCTACCAAATAATAGGAACGATCCACCTGGGGCAAGCGCTCCAAAACAAAACGCAAAGTCAACTTCAATTCCTGGCCCGGCTCCAGAGGCTGAGACAGAAAAACCTGATACAGTAAAGTGTCTTCAATTTCCCGTCCCAAATAGTTATAACGGTAGGCATGGCCTGGCAGGACGAGTTTATCGGCACTCAAAACCTCTCTCACCTGCATTTTCGCCTGGCTGTTGGCATCCAGACGAAAAAAAAGTTCTTTCAGAGGCTCTTTGCTTTCATTGGTAAACTGCAGGGTTTCTTCACCCTGTAAAGATGCGGTATTGGTATTCAGTTCCAGATTGATCTGATAAACCGAGCGAGCCTGAACGCCTGAAATCAACAGTAGCCAAAGAACAGAACAGAACAAGAAACGCTTAAGCAGCACGCCTCAACTCCGAATCTTGGCCAGAGCGGCCTGAACAGAAGACTTTAAAACCGGCTCCAACTGAGGAGCCTTCAAAAGCGCTTCCAAAGGGGAGAGTGCTCGGCTGTCTTTTAACTCAGCCAAAGCCTTTACAGCCTCTTCACGGACCAGAACATGGCCATCTTCAAGCGCTTGAAGCAGGGGCTCTAGGTCTTCAAGTTTGCCTTGTTTCCCCAGGGCAGAAGCCGCAAAAGCCCGCATCAGAAAATCTTCATTTTTTTGCAGCACACGGGTCAGCGGCGCAATCAACTCAGGGCTCTTCAATGCCCCCAAAGCTTCAGCAGCAGCATTTCTGACCCAGTTATCGGCATCATCCAAGGCCGCAATCAGCGCATGCAAGGCATCCTGATGATGAATCTGGCCCAAACTCTGAACCACCGAACAACGCACCCAAGGCTCGGAATGTTTCAAGGCTTCAAGCAAAGCTGCAACGGCTTCGGGCAAAGCTAAAAAGCCCAAGGCTTCAGCCCCCGCCTGTACGACCTTGGCATCGGTATCGCAAAGTGCTTTGATCAGAGCTGGCAAAGCGCGGGCATCTTTAAACAAACCCAAGGTAATCGCAGCGCGTTGACGCACCCCCGAAGAAGCATCTTCCAAAGCCTTTAAAAGGGCTTGAAAAGCAGCCTCGCCCTTTAAATGCCCCAAGGCTTGAGCAGCAAAGGTGCGTACAATAAAATCCTCATCCGATTCAAGCGTATGAATCAAGGCCTCTAAAGCTTCAGGCTCCTGGCGATCGCTGAGAGCCTCGGCAGCCACCTGCCGCACCCAAGCCTCTTCATCTGCCAAAGCGGCAATCAAAACAGGCGCGATTTTGTCTGAACCATGGCAGGATTGCCCCAAGGCCCGTATCGCAGCCTCGCGCACTTCCGGCTCAGCATCAGAGGCCACGCCCACCAAACCCGCACAGACTTCACCCGAAGAAAAAACAGCCAAAGCCTGGGCTGCAACCTGACGAACCCAACGCAAATCAGATTTCAAGGCCCCCAAGAGCGCCTCTTCAGCCGCCGACCCTCTCTGACGCGACAAAGCCTCAGCCGCAGCCTGAACCACCCGTTCACTGGCGTCCGATAACATGGGAATAATCAAAGCCTGGGTCAATTCCGGCTCACGTTCCCCCAAGGCTATCGTCGCCACCATGCGCAGCCATTCATCCCGATTGCCCAAGGCCGTTTTTAAAGCGTCGATCACCTGGGGACATTTTAGCTGTCGCAACATTTCAATCGCATTTTGACGGGTATCAATATCTGCTGAATTTAAGGCCCGCGTCAGGGCCGGAAGCAGGATTTCCTCTCCCTGGGATTGCAAGGATTGAAGGATATTTTCACGCATGCTTTCGCCATCGGGCTGTAAAGCTGCCCGAATCAGAATATCGGTGGCGCGGGAATCACGAAAACGGCCCAAAGCAGCGATGACGGCCTCGCGAATGGCAGAAAGTTCTTCATAGAGAATATGCTCCAAAAAAGGAATCGCACGGGTATCCCCCAAACGACCCAGACGCTCCACCGCACTCAAACGCACTTCCATATCGTTGTGGTTCAATTCCTGTAAAAGCGGCCAGAGACGGGTTTCTGGGTCTATCAAGCACAAGCTCTCTGCCACCTGGGTGCGCACCCAGCGATCCGAATCATTTAAAGCCGCTGTCAAAATTTCCAAACATTCGGCAGAAGGAAATCCGCCCAAAACCTCAGCCGCTGTCGCCCGTACCAGATAAGAACTGTCTTCGGCGAGAATCTGTTTCAAATCAGCAAAAATCTGTTCATCGCCCAATTTCCCCAAGGCTTCAACCACCGAGGCCCGCAAAAGCGTATTGGAATCGGTTAAAATTTGCTTGAGTGCAGGCACCGCCCGCTGATCGCCCAAGTCGGCCAAAGCGACTACGACCTGATGACGCACCTCAGGATCAGGATCCTGTAAAGCAGCCATCAAGGGTTCTACAGCCTGAAGGTCACGCATTTCTGCCAAAAACTCAACAGCCTGTTGCCGCACTTCAGGCTTTTCACTTTTTAGAAGAAACAGCAAAGCATCAAAACGTTGTTCACGCGCATGTTTCCCATCAGAAGTGGCGGCAGGCAACTCTAATGCTTCAGGGGTATTTTCAGCACCCAGATCAGCCAGCAATTGATCGATATCGTCCATAATGCATCCCTTTCGAGGCAGAAATCTGATTGAGCCCAAACTCATTCTATTTTTTAATATGGTACCATCCCTGCCAGTAGGATATCCATGACCCAAACCCGCTTATTCAGGCTTTGAAATACCTGGGGGCACGTCTCCTGCGACCAGTGCCTCCATAAAATCTGAAAATTCTTTAACGATTTCCCGATCTTCAAAAAGAATGCTACGGGCCAAGGTACCTTCAATAATCGTTTTGCGCAGTTCAGGCTGGCTGGCATAAAGAATCGCCTTTTGAATATAGTCTTCCAGATCATGCGCGACAGTATCCATCAGTTGCATTTTTTGATAGAGTGCAGCCGTAATGCGACCGACCATGCGCTCAGTCGGTAAAGTCACAATCGGAATGCCATAGGCCATGGCCTGGTAGGTGGTCGTACCGCCCCCATAATAGAGTGGGTCAAGCACCACATCGGTCACGCGCAAAAGTCCCAGATAGTCTTCAACGGGCATTTCCGGCAGAACCCAAATCCGCTCCATGACCTCAGGAATCGTACGCTGAAAGCGTTTGAGCAAGAGTTGACAGAGATGCTCCTGGGTGGAGGTCGCCACCAAAACCAAGTGCCCTTTGGGATCTCTGAGCAGAATTTCTTTGACCACGGGATCAAAATCAGGGTGAAATTTGAGCAGATTCTGCGGGCAGGCGTAAAGGTGCTCGACCTCTGCAAGCCCAAAATCAGCACGGCTGACTGACTGCTCAGGAAAAGGATAAAGCGGAAGATGCGAAGGCAGGGTTTTAAAACGAACAAGTGTTTCAGAGTAATCCGCTTCAGCATCCGGGCGTTCAATCAGCTCACTTGAAAAAAAATAATCCATTTCAGGCAAACCACTGGTGCCCGGATTCATCCAGGAGGTGGCCTGGGCCCGTGCCAAACGCAAAGAAGCCAGTGAATACTGAAAATAATCCCAATTGGGTTCAGTGAACATCAGCAAATCGAGTTCTTCTTCGCGAATCTGGCGGGCTGCTTCCTGAAAATCCTTGGAAATGACCTGGTAGCTGGCATTGGGATGGCTGAAACGATAGCGGTTCTGAGGATTGAAAATCTGACTGACCTTGGGAGAATTGCAAAAGACCGTAATTTTATAGCGTTCGGGATCCATTTCATTGAAAAGCGCACCCGCATAGGCAAACGCCAAATTCACACTTTTGCTGGAACAAATCAGACCCAAATGAATCCATTTGCGGGTATGGGGACGTGGCTCCCAGGGCGCTAACTGAGTTTCGGGCAAAAGCACGGGCAAAAGCGCGGCAAACTGGCGCCGAATCGGCAGGGGGTTGTAGTGATGATAGGCAATATGCACAATATTGGATTGAATCATGCTGAAATATTGATGGTTTTTTTCGTGAAATTTAAGGGTGCGCTTGCGTAAACCCTGTTCAAAATCCGTCAAAGCCTGCTGAATTTTGACTTGAAACTGCTCTATCTGCTGGCGGGAGGCCATCACATAGGGATAGGCCAGATCCCGTTTTAATTTCCACAGCACCGCTCCCCCTGTCGCTCCCATGGCTTCGTTATAACAACGCAGGGCAGACTCATATTCGCCATTGCGCTCCAACAGGTAGCCCATAAAAAACGAGATCAAAGGCAAACTGGGGGCATGGATTTTGCCCAAAGCCATAAAACACGCCAGTGCGCTGTCCATATCGCCTTTGGATTGCAAACTTTCAGCCAGTAAAAAATAGGTAAGGGGTTCAGTGGGTTCAATCTCCAAGGCTTTGAGGTAAAAAGAAATCGCAAGTTCATCCTGGTCCATGCGGCTGAGCATACGTGCAAAACGCAGATAGGCATCCCCGGTTTCAGGCTGCGGGGTTCTGAGCAGATATTCTCCATAGGCCATAAACGAACGGTAAAAATCATTGTGGTCTTCGTAATAAGCACCCAGTTTTAAATAAGCCGGTGAATAGCGGCGATTGGAGACCATCGCCTGGCGGTAGTATTTCGCAGCCAAATCTGAATTTTCTTGTTTTTCAGCCTGCAAGCCCAATTGAAAAAAGGCCTGATAAGCACGGGGATTCAGGCGGGTGACGCGTCGAAAAAGTTTCTGGGCGCGGGCCACTTCCCCGCGCCGCTGAAGTTTCAGCGCCTGGCGCAAGATTCTGTGGGCCTGGGCATTTGCGGCCATAGCGCTCACCCTCTCAAATTCTGAAAATGCCGTAAGGATCACGGCGTGATTTCAGTTTTTCTGGAGCAGAAAGCGCTTTGAGTAGCTGTGCGGCCAGCTCTCTTAATTCAGCGTTGCTTTCCTGTTTCAGATAGGCCACCAAAACAGGAATGGCATCCGGGCTGCCCTGCTCTGACAAACGCAAGAGCAAGCGTCTCCGGATTTCAGGATCCGGGCTCTCAAACAAAATTGAAGTATCAGGGCAATTGAAATTCATGGGCCTGTACAGGTGAAGAGTGTGTCCTGATTGTACCACGTTCAAACACGAAAACCTGGGGCAAAGCAGCCAGGGTTTCTGGGCGATGGCTGACCAGCAAACAGCTCATGTCTGGATATTCAGCCCGCAAAGCCGCAAAGATCAGGGCCTCCGTCTGCAGATCCAACTCAGAGGTGGCTTCGTCCAAAAGCAGAACAGCAGGCTGGGCCAAAAGCGCGCGCGCCAAAGCCACACGCTGGCGTTCTCCCCCCGAAAAAAAACTGCCCTGATTGCCCATCAAACTTTCGGCCCCCTCTGGCAAAGCAGCCAGAACCGTCTCCAACTGACAGACTTGAAGCAGACGCTGCCATTCTGCCTCACTGATCTCGCGGCCCAGGCAGATATTTTCGCGCAGACTGCGGTTAAAAAAACCTGCTTTCTGAGGCACCAAGACCACCCGCAAAGCCTCAGGCAAAGTCTGAACTTTGCCCTGAGTGGCCGCTAATTGCCCAGCCAGAATCGCAAGCAGGGAAGATTTCCCACAGCCCGAAGGCCCTGCCAGAGCGGCCCAGGAGCCTGGCTCCAAAACCAGAGTAAGCGCATTGAAAAGGGGGGGTTGTTCTGGATAGGCAAAGCCCAAGTCCACTGTTTGGATTTTCCCAACTGGAGCCTGTTCTGTTTCTTTCATATCCTCTGGAATGAACGCTTCAAGCTCCTGAATCCGCTCCTGGGCGGGTTGCGCCGCATGCACCACGCCCCAGGCCTGAACCAAGGCCAGAACCGGATCTACACCCAAAGCCAAAGCAGTGCCAAAGGCCAATAAATCCCCGCCGGTTACCCATTTCTGCTCCACTTGCCAGATACCCGCAATCAAAACCAGGCCGATCGCCAAAACCTGGATCAGCGTTAAAAGAGGGCCTTGGATTGCCTGCCAGGCCAATTGACGTATTTGTGAGGCCAAAATAGTTTGCTGAAGTGCTTCCACACGGCTCTCCAGCCAGGTATGGATACGCAAGGGCCACAAACTGGGCAAAGCCTGAAAGGTTTCACTCAATTCCTGGTGCAAGGCTCCCCGCCCTTGCATCTGCTGACGCGCCCAAAAGTTGAGGGGCCTCCCCGTTAAAACCAGGGTGCGCGATCCCAAGGGCAAAAGCAGCAGGGTCAGCAGGGTCAGCCCCACATTCATCCACAACAGGCTGCCCAGCAGGGCCAAGCTCAGAATCAGGTTGGGAAAAAAATGTGCAAGTTGCTGCTGACGGGCCCCTTCCATCTGTTGCAAATCACTGCTGAGGCGTGAGAGCAAATCCCCCGTTTGCCAGGACTGCCACTTCCAAAGCGGCTGCCGCAATAGCTGTTGATAAATCCGCAGACGGCATTGATGGGTATGAACATAGGCCAACCAGCCCCAGAGCAGGGTCTGTATCCAATAGAAAAATCCCTTGGCCGCATAGACGCCTAAAATCAAACCCAAGAGGGCCATAAAACGGGAAAGATTCACGCCCTGAAACAGGCTTTCGAGTTGACGGGCCAAGGGAATCAGCAGCAGGGTCAGCGCCAGATGCAGACACAAACAAAGCAGGGCACAGAAACAAACCCAAGGATGGGATTTTAGCCAGGAAAAACGCCACACAATGGCTTCGCTTAACAGGACGCTTTCAAATACCACCCCGCAAAGCCCTGCTCAATTGATTTGTCAGGGTTTTGACGGGCCACTTCACGATCTTCGTTGAATTGCTGGCGCAAGATCTGTCCATAGACTACCGTATCGCGTCCCATTCTTTGCAGACGCTCTACAACGCTTGTATTTTGAAGGCTACCATCAGCGCCAAAATCAGCCTCACGGGCCGCAGCCTGATAGGGCAGAGCCCAGCCGTGACAATGCTGCACGGCCACGCGCATCTGGGTAATACAACTCACCCCCAAACTGCCCCCGGTCGAAGCCGCCAGAGCAAAGACCTTGCCCGCAAATTCATGGTAATGAAAATCAAAGAAATTTTTCATCCAACCGGTCATACAGCCATGGTATTCAGGTGAAACCAAAATAAAAGCATCCGCCGATTGACAGACCTGACGAACCTGGCTGACAATTGCGTCATGCTCATAGGTTTCATCGGTGCGAAAGAGTGGCAGGGGAGTGGCCAATAAATCCAATTCATCCACTTCCGCTCCGGCCGCCCGGGCAGAATCTGCAATTATTTCCAAAATACGCCTGGAATTGCTTTCCTGGTGCGTGCTGCCATAAACGGCAAGGATTTTCATGGGGGCCTCCACAGTTCTATCACTCAAAATTCAGGTACTATCTTACCACAGGGCCCAAGCCCCTGCCGCAGGTTCAAGCGCCCTGAAACAAGAGCAGATCTGGGCTGAAAAAGCTCAGTGAACCCCCAAAGGCAAAGCCAGTTCTCCCCGCACCAGCCAATCTTGATACAAACGCAGATCCTCAGGGGTATCCAATTCCAACCAGGGTTCAGCCACGGGCAAAACCGAAATTTCATGCTGCCGCCGCAAAAGCAATTGCAGAAGAGAGGTCATATCCAAGCGATCGGCAGCTTCCTGTGAGAGGGCCTCAAGTGCCGCTTCAATCCAGCCCCAAGCAAGGGGGGTTATTTTCAAAAGCCCCATATACTGCCCTTCAATCTGCTCGAGGGCCGTGGCTCTTTGGCCAATTTCAGTCAAGCAACCAGCGCCATTGCTGCGAAAGGTTTCAGCATCCGCCAAAGGATCTGCGAATCGGGCTTCCCAAAGCCTGCGCCACTGGGTATTCGAAGAGATCACCAACGCTCCTGGCGCTTGAATCAAGCGCTGAATACACACCGAGGTGGTCAGAATATCCGCATAACTGATCAAACAGGGGGCTTCCCGCAGCCAATCAGCCGCACACACCAGAGACTTCACCATTTGAGTCGTTTGCCAACGCGGATTGAAAAAGCCTGTGGTTTCAGGCAAATCCAGACATTCAGAACGGTAGCCTTTGACAATGCCGATCTGCTCACAGCCTCCTTCCCGCAGAGCGGCGATCTGCCAGCTCAAAAGAGGTTTCCCCCCTAATTCCACCAAGCCCTTGGGCAAAGCTTCGGTCATAGCGCCCAAACGGCTGCCCCGGCCTGCCGCCAGAATTATTGCGCGCATCTTGAAAATACCTCTTGAAAAAATTGCAAATCACCGGCCCTGAAAGGCGAAAGCCTTTCGGGATGCCACATGATGCCCCACCAGGGCAGTTCATGATGGCGCAGCGCTTTGATCACCCCATCGTGAGAATGGGCAAGGCTCTCGCAGGGCCCGCTGTCAGAAGAGGTTCCCCACTGGTGATAGGAATTGACCTGAATCCATTCGCCGCGAAAGCAGACTTCCTGTTCAGCCTGAACATGTCCACTCAGTGGCACCAATTCAACCCCCAATGCAGCCTGCATCACCTGCATGCCACGGCAAACACCCAAAACAGGCAAACGCTTTTCCTCGGCCTTTTGCAAAAGCGCAAATTCAAGCGCATCGCGTTCAGGCGCATCGCCTCCATAACGCTGTAAGCTATTGCCGCCCGTCAAAAGCAAGCCCTGAACGGGGTGTGTCGTGAGCATTTCCATGGCAAGCTCCAATTGATTAGGCAAAAGCAAAGGCAAAAAACCGGCCTGATATAAAAACGCTGACCAACGCTGATCCAGGGCATCACGGCGCTCCTGAATCTCAGCATGCACTTCCACCCGCTGCGTTACCGCCAGCCATTTCATGCCAGCACCATCACCTGCCGAGAGGCACAGTCCAATTCCAATTCACGGGCCTTTTGCCATTGCTGGTAAAGCACCTCCCCTGCGCCAATGACAGCAGGTATCCCCATTTCACCAGCCCGAATCGCCATATGTGAGTTCACACCCCCATAGAGCGTAATCAAACCTGCAATGCCATAGCCAAAGATCCAGTCATAACCAGGATCAGCACTGGGAATTAAGAGAATTGCCCCTCCCAGAGATTCGGGAGAAGCATCGGCAAAACGCACAGGGCCTTTGGCGCGCTTCAGGGTCACAAAATTGGGCTCACCTGGCAAATATTCAAACTGCCAGATATCTTCCGGACGGGTAATCAGAGGAGGCAAGACCAGTGAACGGGTCAATAGATCTTGCTGCCGGCCCGCCTCAACCAGCGTTTTTAAGGCCCAATCAAGATCGTAGCTGCTGCCCACCCTGCGAAGCAGCGCTTGAATGTCTAAAAATGAGCAATCCTCTCTGCTCAAGCCATATTCGCCCCCCAACCCTGCAATGGCTTCCAGCACATCACTGAGATTGCGTGTAAACAAAAATTTCGCGTATTCACGCCCTTCAATCGCAGCCTTGATAAAATCAAAAAGCTCAAGAACATCCAATTCCAGACCATGGCTTTGCAAAAGCTGACGGATTTGCTTCAGTTGCTCCAGGCTTAAACTGAAGACCGGTGAAGCTTGGGGTTCTACAGGCGTTCCAAAATAACGTTCAGGAGCCCGGTCATAGCGCTCAGACAGAATATCGTAAGTACCTGGCCGCAAATGTCCATAGATCTCCAAAAAAGCAGGCCGACTGAGACGGTAATAATCCCGCTGAATTCGGCTGCTGACCGTATCCAAACTCTGCATATAACAGGCCCGTTCATTCAAACTGAGCACACCCGTTTGCACCAACGAGTTCAACATTTGCACGGCGATAAAACCCGCACGTGCCAATCCGGCAAAGGGCAAGGTACCGTAACGCTTACAATCTTCGAGCAGCCAATAAATCCGATCCAGCCCCCCCAAATCCGAAGCCAGCAGTTCTTTCCGCCTTGTTTCAAGAATCTTTAGACGGGCAATGTCTTTTTTCCACAGCCCTGTTTCCTGGTGCAGGATCCGATTGGTAAGCTGACGCAGACTTTCAGCCAGCAGATCGCATTCAAGCTGAGAAAAACCACGGTTTTGCAGAAGCTTTAAACGGGCAGGCAAATCCAAAGTATAGCAAGAGAACAGAATCTCAAACTCCACCTTGTCATGAAAATCTGGGCTTTCTAGCAAACGTTGAATCGAGTCATTTACCAGTTTTTCAGCCAATTCCGAGGGTAAATCAGCAGGAATAAAGGAGTTAAAGCTCACCCGAACATCAATATAGGGGCATCCCCCCAAACTGACCATCAAAGGAAAACTGCGCAGGTTGCGATAACCATAATTATCGCGCTGATAGGCCCAGATACTGTCTGTAATCAGTTCCTGATAAAGTGTCCGCGCCAAAGGACGGGGGCGAATCCCGATAATCTCAGCGGGATTCCAATCGGGCATCACCCCGTAAACCGTTCTTTGGCCATAGAGAAAGGGATGGGGAGATTGCATGGGCTTAAGAAATTGAGCCACCTGTTGCATTCCCCGAAACTGACGCTCAGGGGCAAACTGCGCAGAAATTTTCAACGAGCGCACCTGAAAGAGCACCCATTGACCCGCATGGGTATAGGCAACTTCCAGATCAAGCGCCGTTTGGGGAAAGATTGCCTGCAGTTCTCTAACCAAAGCGACAAGCCCTGCAAAACGCACTTCTGGTTCAACTGGATTTTCATGCAAATAATAATGCCAGGTATGCAAATCATTGGATTGGCCTGCGGTAACAGCTGTTGTATCGGTACTGCAGTCATGGTAATTAAAAACCAGACAGGGAGCCCCCGTACTGGGTTCAGAACTGAAAGCGACCCCACTGAAAGCAATCTCCTGCAGCATGGGCTGCACAAAAATCTGATCCTGTCCGGAGCGGCCCTGATAACTTGCACAAACCCGATCAATCGCAGCGCTCAAAGCCTGATCGCCCTTCACATTCAAAACAGAGCAGTAATGCCCTGCCAAAGATCTTCCCGCAGCATCTTCATCCAGAGCACTGCTGCGCACAATCAGACAGGTATCGGATTCAAACACCGCAGAAATACGAGCTAAAACAACTGAGGGTTCTGTTTCCCAGGTTCGCATATCAAACAAAACCTGAGGCAAAACCTGTGCGGAATGAAGCTTTCCATGAAGTGCAGCTAAAGACTCGGCCTTTGTTGAGTCTAAAATCGTCACCATATCAAGCACATTTTTTCCTGGATCTAACTGTCCAAGCGCGGGTTTGGTAAGGCACAATCACTTCATCTAAATGTTCAATCTCTTTCTCAATTGCTGCCAATATGAGTTTAAATCGCTCAGGGCCGGCCTGGGCCTGAATATCATTTACAGATCGCCAAGCCCCTAAATACCGCTCTGGCGTCATTTGAACTTCATGAGGTGCCTGCATAAAAATCAAATCGGTAAAATGACCCGTACTCAAAAGTTTCGCATCCAAATCTTCAGTAAAACGACTTGAGCCTGAGGAAACTCGCTGAATTTCTGGTGCAATTTCATAAATTTTGGCCTCAATGCGCTGATGCAATTCATTTGCCTCTAAATTGCGCGGATTCCACAAAGCCGTAAAATATCCACCGGGCTTTAAGATGCGTGAAAATTCTGCCAAAGTTTTGGGGTAATCCGTCCAATGAAAAGAAGAAGCCATCAAAATCCAATCCGCATAATTATCAGGTAAACCCGTCATTTCAGCAGACCCTTCACTCCAAATCACATGGGAATGATTGACCTGAGAAATCCCCTCAGAACGCATCGCCTGGTTGGGTTCTACAGCATGGATCCGAAACCCTAATTCCAATAAGTTCTCTGTTAATTTACCTGTACCTGCACCAATATCGGCCACTTGGAAATCTTCTCTCCAGGCCCCCACATAAGCAGCCA
Source organism: bacterium (Candidatus Blackallbacteria) CG13_big_fil_rev_8_21_14_2_50_49_14 (assembly GCA_002783405.1). NCBI lineage: Bacteria > Candidatus Blackallbacteria > bacterium (Candidatus Blackallbacteria) CG13_big_fil_rev_8_21_14_2_50_49_14. The sequence continues at coordinate 22,577 of PFGG01000031.1, forward strand.
ATGATTTAAGCACTCTCAAAGAATAGCCCGTACGATGCCTATACGCTTGAGCCAGTTCTGAAAAATCACCCTGTTTCATGAAAACAGCCTACCTTGAGAATTATTTAACTATTTCTGAATTCTCATGCCAAAGAACCAAACCAAGGATTTGGTTGAAACAAAATGCCAGCAAAGAATTGAATACTATCAATTATACAAGCTTCGTAAAATCAGCCGCTAAAACGCTTGCTGATCCGCATAAAAAACCAACTTTCTCGCACAGAAAAAGCACCTGAAACACACCCAAGGCAAGCGAATATCACACCATGATTTGGCCATACCAAATGCGGGTGATATAGGGTATTTCAAGAGTGGTTTCAACCTGAGATTTTAAATAATTTTCAATCGCGGCAATGACCTGTTCAAAATTCTCTTTGGCCTGTCTTTGCAGAGTTGCGTGAGAACGCCAGGCGGTTAGACAATCATGAAGACTCTGCTGATGCACAATACGCCCCTCCCCCTCAAAAACCTGCTCAAAATAACCACTTTGTTCAAGAAAATCACGCTGGTTCTCGCGGCGAGTCCCGTAATCATAACCAGGAATAGCTTCTGAAATAATCTTTTCAATCCCTTTTTGAATGGGGTCTTCTAGATCGCGGTGATTCCACATACAGGCAAACCACCCCCCTGGTTTTAAAATTCGACGGGTTTCTGCCAGGGTCAAAAGACGATCCGTCACATTAAACGAGGAGCCAAAGCTTACCAAATCATAGGCAGTTGAAGTTCGACCTGTGTTTTCACCCGTTCCCTCATACCAATTGACCTTTTCAAAGCTCTTCGTTTGCATTGTTCCCAATTCACGCATCCGATCATTCGGCTCAACGGCATCCACAAAATAACCGCGCTGGGCCAAAAGTTTGGTCAAATGCGCAACACCCGCCCCGACATCGCAAACCCTTGCATTGTCGGGAATTTGCATAAAATCCAGCATGGCATCAACAGCGTCTTTGGCATAGTCAGGACGTTGCAAATAGGCCTCTGCTAATTCTGTATAATTCCATTCTGTTTTCATTTCAAAAATATCCTTGGTAGATTTTCTTTCATTGTATACTTAGTCAAACACAAGACCAATTGAAATAAATACATAAAAAATCTGTGAAACACCAAAACAATGGTAGCCAAAGACAGAGTAGATTTTTTTGAGAAAAACAAGGTTTACTGGCTCACGGGTCTGGCTGGCTCAGGCAAAAGCACCCTTGGCAAACAGCTTTGGCAGACACTGCGCTCCGCAGGCCAAGCTACAGTCTATCTTGATGGCGATGTTTTGCGCGAAGTTTTTGGAAAAACCAAGGGATACAGCCGTGCTGAGCGTTTGGAACTGGCCTGGCGCTACAGCCATATGTGTCATATGCTTTCAATACAAGGCCTGAACGTCGTTTGTGCCACGATTTCGCTCTTCCACGAGGTACAGGCTTGGAATCGCAAAAACTTACCCGGCTATATTGAAATTTTTCTGGATACCCCCTTTGAAATACTTCAGGAACGGGATCAAAAATCCCTTTACAGCAAAGCATTGGCAGGAGAAATCAAAGAGGTTGTAGGTGTAGATATTGAACCCGAATGGCCACAAAAACCGGATATTCACCTGGTTTATCAGCCAGGTCTTTCTCCTGAGGAGTGTTTTATCGATTTACAGAAGCAAATTCAACGGTTACCAAAATAAGTATCTCCTCTTCACTATGTACACATCACCTTAAAAAGCCCTGCATCCTTTTCAGAGCGACACCTTGAAAATGACGGAGTTCTCAATTCGCGAACGTTTTTTTATCTTCGGCGCTCTCTTTTCCGTTAACCCTAACATCAGATCGCTCACAAGACCGGAAAGCCATCCCCAGCGCGAAAACGCTTGATATCTCGGATCTCATCTGCTAGCATGACCTGAGAACCTGTCCACATGCGAGGTATTTATGGAGTTTCATGAAATTGAAGAGCCCCTGCGCCAATTAGAAGCGCAGTATCAAGATATCAGGAGGTCTCTTTGACCTCGCTGAATTAGCCTCCCGAATTGAAAGTCTTGAGATCGAAACCCAGCAACCGGGATTTTGGGATCGCCCCGATGAAGCCGCGCGCCGCTCACAGGAACTCACCGCCCTACAAGAAGAGTATCAACGGATTGAACGTTGGGAAACCACCCTGAAAGACAGCCAGGAACTCCTGACCATGGCCCGCGAAGAAAATGACAGTTCCCTTTTGCCCGATGTGCTGACCCAACTGGAGGAGATGCAGAAAGAACTGCGTCAATGGGAAGTTGAACGCATGCTCAGCGGAGAATATGATCAGGCCCCTGCGATTGTCACGATTACCTCAGGCGAGGGCGGAACCGACGCTCAGGATTGGGCTGAAATTTTATTGCGCATGTATACCCGCTGGTGTGAAAAACGCAAATTCAAAACCGATCTGATTTCCGTCACCGAAGGCGATGAAGCCGGAATTAAAAGTGCCACCCTCGTCGCCACCGGCAACCATGCCTATGGCCTGCTGAACGCCGAAAAAGGAACCCATCGCCTGGTTCGCATTTCGCCGTTTAACGCCAACGGCAAACGCCAGACCTCTTTTGCGTCGATTGAAGTGACTCCCGTGATTGACGATCGAATCGAAGTCGAGATCAACCCTGTCGATCTCAAAATAGATACCTTCCGCTCAGGTGGAGCAGGGGGTCAGAATGTGAACAAGGTAGAAACCGCCGTGCGGATTACCCACTTACCCACAGGCATCGTTGTCGCCTGTCAGAATGAACGCTCTCAGCTGATGAACAAAGATACGGCTTTGAAAGTACTCAAGGCCAAACTCTACGAGCGCGAACGCCTGGCTCACCAGCAAAAACTGGCAGACATCAAAGGAGGACCGGTTTCAGCCAGCATGGGCAGCCAAATCCGCTCCTATGTTTTTCACCCCTATAAAATGGTAAAAGATCATCGTACAGATTTTGAGACCTCAAATCTCAGTGCCGTGATGGATGGTGAAATTGATGGCTTTATTGAGGCTTTTTTACGTCAAAACATGGCTGCGGTGGCCTAATATGCGCATCAAAACACTGTGGCTGCTGCTTTTCTGTTTCTCATTGGTTCTGCCAGTTGCTCCACTTCGGGCCGAACCCTCTTTTCCTTTCAATGACGTGCAACAACTCACCCAACAGGATTTACTCGTTCAAAAATACAAGCTGCAAAGACTGCGTATTAAAGAACTGAAAAACCATTGGTTGATCATGCGGGGTATCAATGACAAAGTCGATGATATGACGCTCTTGAAAATGATCGGCAAAACCGATGTCTTGGATAAAGTAGAAGAAAATCAAACCTTCGGCAATACCTTAACCTTGAGCGGACTCGGACTCATGGCCGTAGGCGGATTGCTCGCCAGCAACCTGATCAAATTCGATGGCGCCATTTGGGTCGGCATTGCGGGTTTGATTGGTGGTGGTGCCTTGGCGATCAGTGGAGAAATGATGGCAGGCAATATTGGCGACGAATTCTCACATATCCTGGATCGACAACAGGCAGAGCGCTATGTGGCAGAGTATAATGAAGAACTGAAAAAAAAATTAGGCATTGCCCATATCCCCAACCTGGACTAAAACAATGAATACTCCTGACTTACTCAAAGCACTTGAACTGCTGAAAGCTCCACGTATTGCCGTCATCGGCGATCTGATCCTGGATGAGTATATCGAAGGCGAAGTTCGCCGCATTTCACGCGAAGCCCCTGTCCCGATCGTTGAAGAAAAATTCCGCTCCTTTAAACCAGGGGGGGCCGCCAATACCTTGGCAAACTTGGCCACTTTGGGGGCCCAGGCCCGCGCAATTGGGGTGGTCGGCCAGGATACTTCAGGGCCCATTTTGATTGAATTGCTCAAAAATCTGGGCATTGCAGTCGAGGATATCTTCGTCGACCCCCAGGTGCCGACCACGACCAAAACCCGCATTTCAGCGCACAGCCGACAATCGGTCACACAACAGGTTTTGCGTCTCGATCGACTGCCCCAATCCCCTCTGGATCAAGCGACGTTGACGCGTCTGGGGGACTGTTTAGAGGCTGCAATCGCAGAATCAGATCTGGTTTTGGTCTCAGATTATGGCAATGGCGTGATTGTGCCCGCCCTGATTGAACAGGTACGCCAAGTCTGTGCGAAACAGGACAAACCCTGGATTGTCGATTCTCAGGAAGATTTGCGTCTTTTTCACGGCGCCACGCTCTTGACCCCCAATAAACCAGAAGCAGAAAACAATCTCGGTGCCCTGATTCAAACCCCTGAAGAACTGCTTGTGGCAGGCCAGAAGCTTTTAGAAATCACGCAAACAAAAGCCGTGCTGATCACCTGCGGCGATGAAGGCATGAGCCTGTTTGAGCGGAATGGGCAAACCCACCAGGTTGCAGCCCTCAATAAAACAGAGGTTTTTGATGTCACGGGTGCAGGAGACACGGTCGTAGCGACCCTGGCTACCGCTTTGGCCTCCGGCTGCACCATGCCTGAATCTATGGAATTGGCAAATCTGGCGGCCAGTATCGTGATCCGCCGCCTAGGCTCCAGCACAACCACGCCCACAGAAATGAAAGCAACCCTGCTCCAACTCTCAACCAAAGGAAATTCACCCGCATGATGGATACTCAAGGCAAACTTTTTGGCCGTATCAATATTATCGATTTCTCTTTCGCCATTATTCTCGTCGCCATGCTCGCGGGCATTGGCTGGGTCGCCAAAGGCAATTCTCCCCTGAATAAGATTGTCTTGGCAAAAGGCACTGCTGAAGTAACAGTGGCCATTCGTGGTGCCCGCGTACTTGACCCCAGCATTTTTAAAGTGGGTGAAAAAGCCTTTCTGACCATTCGCAACCAACGCTATGCACCGGTTGAAGTCATCAAAGCAGATATTCGCGATCGTCAGATTCCTTTTCTCGACTCCCACGACAAAGTCATGATGATCACCGACCCCACAGCCAAAGAAATCAAAGATCTGGATTTGGTCTTTAAGGACAAAGCCGAAGTCACGGCAGAAGGTATTGTCATGGGGGGTTACCACCTCAAAGTCGGCAATACGGTTGAGCTTGATGCTTTTGGCTACCGCCTCAATGGCTCGATTATGCTTGTCAAAATGACTGAACAGGGCAGCTGATGCTCTTGGCCCTGGAACGCCTGGCCGGTTGGCTGGGCCTGAACGCACAGGATACTCCCCTGCAGACGGGGCTCTACCAAAGCCGGATTCTGCAAACTTTGCTCTTGCCCATTTTATTTTTGCGGCATAAACTTTTGCCCTATGCAGAAGGCAGCGTCTTCGCCCGCTGGATTCCCAATCTGGCGCTGTATGCAACTCTGCTTTTGCTTTTTGCCTCACCCTTCTTTGAAAGTGGTATGAATGGGGCCTTGGTTTTTTTAGCGGGTTTTCTGACCCTGATGCGATTGCTGCTCAGCGAAGAAAAGCTCCCAATAGGCAGTTTGACTGCTTTACTTTTACTTTTTGTGGCCTGGGGGCTTGTTTCAACAGGGTTTTCTCCTTTTCTCAAACTCTCCCTTTATGGCTACGCCAAAACCTTGACCTATCTGATTGCCTATTTCTGCTTTCTTGCCAATTTACAAACCCTTACCCATTTGCGACTGGCTGCTTGGGCCATTATTCTGGCTTCAATCGTAATTGCGCTCTATGGTTTATACCAATGGCAGATCAAAGTTCCGCCCCTGGCCCTTTGGGATGATCCCAGCTCAGAATACAAGCTGACACGGGTTTATTCGTTTTTGGGCAACCCCAATCTTTTGGGCGGGTATTTGCTGCCCCCCATGGCGCTCACTGTCTTTTTCTATTTTGGCAATTTGGGTTGGCGCAAATGGCTGCTCTTTCTTGCCTTTCCCATTCAAGTGGCCTGTCTTTATTTCACCTACTGTCGGGGAGCCTGGATCGCGCTGGCCTTGGGCGCAGGTGTGGCCTTTTTCACCTGTTTGATTATTTTCTGGCATCTTTTCGCCAAAAGTGCTCTGTTCAAAGGGCTTTTAATTGGCGGTAGTCTCTTGGCCCTGGCCGGAGGCGTCTGGCTGATTCTACACAACCCGGCCCTGCTTGAACGCCTGCGCTCTCTGATCAGTGGGGGTAGCCATTCTTCCAACCAATTCCGGATCAATGTCTGGCAAAGCAGCTTTAAGATTATTCATGATTTTGGCCTGACAGGCATTGGCATGGGCAATAAGGTTTTTCAGAAAATTTATACCTATTATATGGCCACAGGCTTTCAGGCACTTTCAACCTATAATATTTTTCTGGAAGTCTGGGTTGAAATGGGCTTGGGGGGCCTGCTGATTTTCCTGGGCATGCTGATCAGCCATGCCGCCCGCTGCGTTTGGGGCATTGTACAGGAGATCGATTATACCGCCCGTCTGTTTCTATCAGCCAGCCTGATTGGTCTGGTGGGCCTGCTGGCTCATGGCATGGTCGATACGGTCTTTTACCGTCCTCCGATTCAATTGCTGTTTTGGTTTTTACTGGCCGTTATTACCCTGGTAAGCCGTCATGACATCGCCTTCAACCACAAATCTGCAAATTAGCATCTCACAGACCTGGCAATGGTTGCAAAGCGCATCCAATGTAGGTGAAAGTGATGACGTGCATGATCTGTACTACCTGATCGAATTTCTGGTCTTTTTGGTTGAGAAACAGTATCCGGCGATTCCTTGCAAGGCAGGCTGCAGTCAATGTTGCATTGACAGTGGTTTGCCCAGGGTGAGCGCCCTGGAGTGGCGACATATTCACCGCTATCTGCTGGAAATGCCAGCCACCGATCGCCAGCGAATTTTAGCCCAGAATGAGCAAATGCACCGCCCCCAGGTCGATCTTTTTCTGAACGAGCAGCTGCGCCTGCTTCAACCTGAAGCCAAAATCCCTTTGCCCCCCTTTGGCTGTACCCAATGCCCCATGCTGGTCGAAGGCATGTGCAGCATTTACCCGGTCAGACCCGCGATTTGCCGCGCCTATGGTTATTTTACCTGGCGGCGGGGCCCCGAACAGGAAAGCCAGATTTTTGCCTGTCGCATGGCCGCAGATACCCTCCTGGAGGCCCTGCAGCAAGCAGGCGATGAAACACTCGCCATGCCTGTCTGGAACCGCTTTCAGGAAAAACTCTATGCGCTTAATCAAGGGCAGGGTGCCATTGCCACCCTGCCCCTGTGGCTGATGTGGTTTACGGATTCCGAGCAAAACCTCAATCCCCACAATGATCCCGACCCAAATTTTGAAAGCTTGAGGACAAAAGCATGAACCTGAAATATATATTTCTAGGAGGCATGGTACTGCTCTCCAGTTGTTTGCTTTTCAAACCCACCCCCTCAGACAGAAGCTATGAAAGTCTTGAATATTTTCAACGCATGGATCGCCAGGATTTTCTCAGCAAATACAGTTGGAATACCTGGCTGATTCCTGCTGCAAATGCCGAACTGCCCCCGCAATACCAAAACGCCTTTTCACTCTATCTGCGCCTGGATCCCCAGAATGAAAAACTTTCCGCCGAATACCATTTTCAGCGCATGATCGATCCCAAAAGCCATGTTTTTATCAAAAGAGTCCTGGAGAGCGAAGACTATCAAAGCTTAAGCAAGTTGCTGGAAAAACAGGATCTGATCTGCACCAGCCAGGTCGAACGGAGTTGGGTGGGCCCAGCGCCCAAACTTTTGCGTCTGAGCCGACCCGACAGCAAAGATCTGATTTATGCCGATGGCCCAGGTGGGCCAGAAGGCCCCAGCCAGGAATTGGCCAAGGCGGGAAAGCGGCGTCATCTCTGTTCAGAAGAATTAACGAACTATCTGGGTCAAGTGATTCAAGCGCTGAAAATCCCACAATCTGCCCAACCGGATTGAGAAGGCTGAAAATTATAGCGAATTCTTGAAAAAATCAGGGTTCAGGATCAAAATTCAGGCTTTACAAGCACAAAGTCAAATGTTAAAATAATATTAAATTCAAGTTAATCTGAGGTTTTTATGTTTCGCAAACTGCTTCCTTTGGCCCTGCTGGCCCTCAGTGCCTGCTCCGCACAAACCCTGCCCCTTCCTGCTGCACGTCTGCCCATGAACCTGAGCGTTCAGCGTGCTCCGATTCAAACCCAGGCCATGGTTACAATCACGCCCCAAGAAGCCCATGATTGGCTGGCTGACCCCAATGCCCAGTGGCTGGTACTGGATGTGCGCACCCCTGAAGAATTTGCCCAAGGACACTTAACTGGCGCAACCCTCAAGAACTTTTACGATACCAATTTCAAAGCCCAACTTGAACAGATGAACCGCCACCAACCCACGATTCTCTATTGCCGCAGTGGCAATCGCAGCGGCCAAACCATGACCATGATGCGGGAACTGGGTTTTCGCAATGTCTATGAAATCAAAGGCGGCATCATGGCCTGGCAGGCAGCCGGCTTTTCTGTCGTCAAATAAGTATGCAGCGGCGTCTTCCGCCTGGGCCTCCCCTTTGGGAGTCAACCTTGAACATGCGCCGCTTTCGTGAAAACCGACTTGAATTTTTCAGCTCTCTGTACGCGCAGTATGGAGAGCTTTGTTATTTTCAGATGGGCCCTCAACCGATCTGCCTGCTCAATGCGCCTGAGCTGATCAAGCAAATTCTGGTGCGCGATTACCGCTCCTTTAAAAAAGGCCGTTTTCTTGAAATGGCCAAAGATTTGCTCGGAGAAGGTCTCTTAACCAGTGGTGGAGAGCATCACGACCGTCAACGCCGGATCATTCAACCACTTTTTCACCGCCAAAAGATTCGCAACTATGCAGAGACCATGGTCAAGCGAGCCGTGCTGCTGCGTGAACAATGGCAAGCCAATCAGGAAATTGATATGGCCGCCGAAATGATGCGCCTGACCTTGGCCATCGTCGGTGAGACCCTCTTCAACGCCGATGTCGAGGGTGAAGCTGCCGAATTGGGCAAGGCCATGTATACGGTTTTGGAAACCATCAAAATGGTGGGAAACCCTTGGGCCCTGTTGGTACGAAAATACCAGCTCAATACCCCCGGCCGCAGACGCCTGATGGCAGCCCAGGCGATTTTGGATCAGACCATTGCTGAGATTATTTCCCAGCATCGCCAAGGCAAAAGCAATCAGCAGGATCTGATTGCCACGCTACTTGAAGCCCGTGACAGCGAAGGCAATGGCGAAGGTATGAGCGACAAACAAATTCGGGATGAAGCGCTTACCCTGTTTATGGCAGGCCATGAAACCACGGCCAATGCCTTGGCCTGGACCTGGCATCTGCTGGCCCAACACCCCCGTGTCATGGCAGGTTTAAAACAAGAACTGCAGCATGTGATTGGCGATCGTCTGCCCGATGTCGAAGATCTCTCCCAATTGCGCTATACCCGCCAAATTTTAACTGAATCCATGCGCCTCTATCCTCCGGCCTGGATTCTCGGACGCACGGCACTCGAAGAATATACCCTGAATGAAAGCTATTATTTGCCCCAAGGTGCCGTGGTGATCATGAGCCAATACCTGGTGCATCGCGACCCTCGCTGGTACACACAACCTGAAAGCTTTCTTCCTGAACGCTGGAGCGAAGCCTTCCGACACAGCCTGCCCAAATTCGCCTATTTCCCCTTTGGGGGTGGGCCCCGCAATTGCATTGGGGAAGCTTTTGCGTGGATGGAAGGCATTCTGATTCTGGCCACGCTGGCTCAGAAGTGGGAAGCCCAAGCGATCGAAGCGCATCCTGTGGAGCCCGAACCCTTGGTTACCCTGCGTCCTCGCTACGGACTCAAAATGAAGCTGATTCAATCCAGATAGCTTGACCGTGCTGAGGTTTCAAAACCAAACTCCCCTTTTCTTTAATTCCCGTTTAAATTTAATTCAGACTCGCAGATTCACAGGCTACAATAAAAGTATCCTGTGAGTGACTTGGAGAGAATATGGATCCATTGAGCGCGCGTAATCTGGCACAGAAAATGATACCCGACCCTCAAAAAGGCGTTTCCCATGACCGGGCGGCAGATCTGGGGCTGACACGTTCCCAAATTCAAACCCTGGATACCCACCCCCAAGATGGTGAGCTGACCCAGGCCGAACTGGCCCAAGCCCTGCAGGAAAACCGTCTGGAAATTGACCCTCAAAGTCAAACCATCACCCAGGTCAAACCCCGTTTGGCCTTTGTAGATGAACCCACTGGCCCCGGCCCCCAACGAGATCTGTTTCCAGGCTATAGCGCCCTGGGGACACGGGATCCCAAGAGCCAACCCCTCCAGGGCAGCAATCCAGGCAGCTACACTCCCCCTGCAGGCATCAGTCTGGACGCTCTCACCCACAAACTCACAACCCCCGATCAAGTCACCCAATTGCTGCAGCCCTTTGGCAGTAAAATTTATGACCACGATCGCGCAGACAATGGCACCGGCCCAGGTGGCGCACAATCCCCTGAATATACGCTTGAAGCACGCAAGGGCATCTGCCGAGACAGCCATTTTTTAGGCGCGTATATTCTGCAGGAAAATGGCTACAATGCCCGCCAGACAGGCTATAAATCAGAAGGTATTCAACACGCCGTGCTGACCTATGAAGGCAAAAATCATGAAGGCTTCGGCATGATTGAATACGGCACACATTATTCCCCTGAACAAATTGCCAAAATTCTCGGACGCCCCGCCCTTTCACATGAAGAGGCCGTACAGGCGGTACGCCCTGAAGCAAAAATTATCAATGTCTATTCAAAGCCTGAAGCCAATCAAACCGGCTATATCGAGCGGCTGCACTATACCATGGGGCATATGCTCTACCAAGATACCATGCGCTTGAAACACGAAAACAGCCTGGAATGGGATAAGGCCGGCGGCGTCAAACTCGAAGGCGCCCTAAACGAGAACTGGGGCTTTAAAATCACAGCTGATACAGGATCTTCGCCAGATCCTACCGCACGCAACAGCGTCAGTGCGGCCGTAGGGTATCAAACCGGCAACAGCGATGATTGGATGCGTATCGCTGCAGGTGTTCAATATCGCCCAGAAGAAGGCCATCACAGCATTGGTCCCAATCAATGGGAAAGCCATCCAGCTCTGATGCTGGGCGCACACGCCGAAGGCCAATGGACGCCCCTCAAGAAGAATCTGGGCGAGAACCACCAGCTACGCACCACCCTGGGCGGCGAATTAACCGGGGCCCTGGCTCTCAGTCAGGGAGAAGGCACCAACGCCTCCGATGGAAAAACCGGTGCAGGTTGGAAAATGGATCAAGGTCTGATGGCAGGCATGAACCATGCCACCTTGCGCTTGGGCCAGCACCTGGATGGAAAACTGAGTGAACATTTCAGCTACAAGACAGAAGCCTTCATCGCACCCGATATCATGGCTATGGGTCTGGGCTATGGCACAGGCGGCAAAGGCATTTACAGCAATGTCGGTGTCAATGGCAGTCTGCATTACCAGAACAGCGGCTTTGGAGCCTATGTGGGGGGTCAATACCTCGCACTTCAGGCCAATAATCTGGAGGCCACCGGCGCATCTACTGGGATTTCCTATAGCAAAGGTATCTTCAGTGTGCGTTCAGACAACAGCTTCCTCGACAGCCCTGAAGGTTGGCGCTTACGCACCACACAAGCAGTCGATGTGAAACTGACTGACAGTATCAAAGCCTATGGCTATGCAACCCAAGAGCAGATATTTAACTCCACCTACGGACATTTCAAAAATGATACCGGCATGAATGTCGGCGTTGGGCTTCAAGCCAGGTTTTAGTGGCTCAGCTTACCTTTGTGCAAAACCTTGTCTTCATATAGGACACTCCCAAAGGCAAAACTGGAAATGTCAGAATCAACCCAAAACACAAGTCGGCACACAAAAAAGCCTTCTCTTGAGTGAAGAGAAGGCTTTTCTATAGGTTGACCTGGCGACGGGCTATCTTCCCGGGCAGTCTCCCGCCGAGTATTTTCGCTGCTATCGCGTTTCACTACCGTGTTCGGGATGGGAACGGGTGGGGCCGCAACGCCTTGTCACCAGGACAAGATCAAAATAACATATTTCAATATGAATATCTAGAGTATTTAAGAAATTTTATGCTGGAAATGGATGCTTATTACTCAAATGAATACTCAAGACATCAAGACAAACTCGCTCTTGCATCTCAAAAGATTGAGGCAATACCAAGGGATAACACGAAAAAGGTAAGTGCAGATGCTTGACTCAAATCGATATTCAAAATTTACTGGCCATTTGAGTTATTTGAGCAGGCAAATATACGTCCCCGTAAAATATAATAAACTTGAAAATTAGTTTTGCTACGAGAGTAAGAGGGCTGCTCCGAATCCATGATCACAAGATTCCCCCCCCGATTGGCTGCCTCCAGTTGAAGCAAATACATCGCCTGTTCAAAACTTCCCCAGCGGCGAAAAAAACTCCAGGCCTGATCTTCTCCATCTATCGCCTCTATAGGGCCAATATACTGACAAAGCGAGAGATTTTTCGGTTCTTGTTTGAGAACAGACACCCGTCTTAGGCGTTCACCTTCCTCAATCGTAAATTTTCTGGGTTCAGCTGCAGCACAAGCATTCAAACCTAAAAGCAAACTGCAAAAGAGAAACTTTTTCATAGACATTGAAGAACCCAACGCTCCTACTCTTTGTTCATCCAGCCAAAACAACTTTGAAGAAAAAATGAAATACTCAAGCGAAAAAAAGCCTCCTCAATAAAGAGGAGGCCTTTTTTCAAGG
>PFGG01000032.1 GCA_002783405.1 bacterium (Candidatus Blackallbacteria) CG13_big_fil_rev_8_21_14_2_50_49_14
ACATGTGGCGGTGCGCCATTGTCTGTGATTAAACAGTATATTGAGCAACAAAAGCTGGAATGAGCGGCGGAATGCCGCTATCGCACTTCACCCCCTGCCAAGCCTGTCGGCTATGACAGGAGCACTATGCGATGGTTTGGTAGACTATTGGGTCAGGCACCCTACGGGCATAAACTACGCTTGAGAATCTCCTCCCTCAAGGAAGGAGATTCTCAAGCTGAACGTTATAGGCTAGCTGGGATTTTTGAACGGTTATGCTAAAATTCGAACAGTTGATTAGCGACTTGGAGTAGAAACAATGTTGAAAGTACTGGCTATTGATGATACCCTCACCAATTTAGAACTCGTGAAAGAAATGCTCTTAAGCCAGGAGTTTGAAGTAGCAACGGCTTCAAATGGCCAGGAAGGCATTGAAACAGCCCGTTCGTTTTACCCTGACCTGATCATCTGTGATATTGAAATGCCTGAGGTGGACGGTTTTCAGGTGCTTGAGACCTTGCGAGCCCAGGATGATTTCAAACATACGCCTTTTGTTTTTTTGACAGGGGTCAATACCCAGGAAAGTATTGACCGTGGCGCTGATTTAGGGGCTGATGATTATCTGCTGAAGCCCTTTACGCTCAAAAAACTGATCAGCACTGTCACCACCAGCTTTAAAAAAGCCCAGGCCTTGAAAGAAACCTATCAACAGCATTCCGTGACCGTTGAAGAAAACCTGGAGAAGGTTAAAATGTATGACTCGGTGACTGGGTTGCTGAACTCTACCACCATGGGTACCCATTTTATTGAAATTCAAGCTCAGTTGGGTGATCTGAGCCTGGCTGTCATTACCTTCAGTATTGACAGGATTGAGTCTTATTTTGACCAATCTCCCACTTTGGGGCAAACCATCTCTAAGTTTGCCGCGAATCAGCTCAAAAAACAGTATGGTTCCCAAGAAAACTATCTCTATTATTTGGGGCACCAAAATTATTTGGCCTTGGTGCCTTTTAATCAGCAAAACTCAAAATTAACACAATCTCTGGAACGTCTGATTTATCAGACGATTCAACCCCTGCGCATTGGTCGCTATGATGTTGAAGTTTCTCTGCGTGCAGGCATCAGTCTGAATGGAATAGATGGGTACGATTTACCTGAGCTGATGCGCAAGGCCAACCTGGCCAGGGTGCAGGCCCAGAAACAAACTGATAAAAACTATGCATTTTATGTTTAAGTGAAAGTAAGGTCAAAACGTGAGCTGGTCTCCACCCAAGATTCAAATTGTCGTGCTTGATGATAACCCGTTGAACAATTAGATGGTTGCATTTTTTCTCAAGCTTAGTTTCGAAATACTGAGTGTCTGCAAACAAAAGCGCCCGTCAGATATTTTCTGACGGGCGCTGCTTGTGCCAAGGTTTAGATACTGGCTAAAATCTGGTTCAAGGTGGCGCTGGGGCGCATGGCCTGATCCAGTTTGGTATCATCGGGATGATAATAGCCACCCATATCGACAGGAGCCCCCTGAACTTCGTTCAGTTCGGCTACGATTTTGTCTTCTTGGCTGCTCAATTGCTCAGCAATCGGGCCAAATTTAGCTTTCAATTCGGCGTCTTCTTCCTGCAAAGCCAGGGCCTGGGCCCAGTACATGCCGAGGTAGAAATGGCTGCCCCGGTTGTCGAGCTGATGCACTTTGCGAGAAGGCGATTTATTGCTGCTCAGATACTGGCTGTTGGCACTGTCGAGTGTTTTGGCCATGATCTTGGCTTTGGCGTTGCCTGTGTGGGCAGCATAATCTTCAATCGAAACGGCCAGGGCCAGAAACTCGCCGAGAGAATCCCAACGCAGGTGGTTTTCCTTTTGGAACTGTTGAACGTGTTTGGGGGCTGAGCCTCCTGCGCCAGTTTCATACATGCCGCCACCGGCCAGCAAGGGCACAATGGAGAGCATTTTAGCGGAAGTCCCCAGTTCCAGAATGGGGAACAGATCGGTGAGATAATCACGCAAGACATTGCCTGTGACTGAAATCGTGTCTTGGCCTTTGCGGATTCGTTCCAAGCTGTAGGTGATGGCTGCAACCGGATCGAGAATTTTAATTTCCAGACCGCTGGTGTCATATTCAGGCAAATAGGCTTCCACTTTTTTGATCAATTCAGCATCATGGGCGCGCTGTTGATCCAACCAGAAGATGGCGGGGCAGCCCGTGGCACGTGAACGGTTCACTGCCAGTTTGACCCAGTCTTTGATCGCCACGTCTTTGGTCTGGCACATTCTCCAGATATCGCCTTTGGCAACCGCGTGTTCAAAGACTTTTTCCTCACCCTTCATGACACGGATCTGGCCATCGCCAGCGGCGATAAAGGTTTTATCGTGAGAACCATATTCTTCGGCTTTTTGCGCCATCAAGCCCACATTGGAGACATTGCCCATGGTCGAAACATTATATTTACCAT
Organism: bacterium (Candidatus Blackallbacteria) CG13_big_fil_rev_8_21_14_2_50_49_14; assembly: GCA_002783405.1. NCBI lineage: Bacteria > Candidatus Blackallbacteria > bacterium (Candidatus Blackallbacteria) CG13_big_fil_rev_8_21_14_2_50_49_14. The sequence continues at coordinate 2,430 of PFGG01000032.1, forward strand.
GCGCTTTACAGTCTTCAATCACGGCTTGGTAAATGCCAGCGTAGCAGCGATCAGGAATCATGGCCACTGTGTCTTTTTCTTTGCCATCGGGCCCCCACATTTTGCCACCGCCCCGCAGCATGGCGGGCATGGAAGCATCTACAATGATATCGCTGGGCACGTGCAGATTGGTAATGCCTTTGTCTGAATCGACCATGGCCAAGGCGGGCTGGTACTGATAAACCGCCTGCAAGGCATTTTCAATTTCAGTTTTTTCAGCCTCAGGTAAGCTTGCGATTTTGCTGTAAACGTCGCCCAGGCCATTGCTGGAATCTACGCCCAGTTTTTCAAAGGTGGCGGCGTATTTTTCAAAGACTTCCTGGTAATAGACTTGCACGCAATGCCCAAAGATCACGGGGTCTGAAACCTTCATCATCGTGGCTTTCATATGCAAAGAAAGCAAGACATCTTCAGCTTTGGTTTTTTCAATTTCCTGAGCAAAGAAAGTGCGTAGTTTGGAAACTTCCATGCGGGAAGCGTCGATCACTTCGCCTTTCAGCAGGGGGAAATTATCTTTCAAGACTTTGACCTCACCTGCTGTTGAGACAAATTCGATGCGAATTTCACAATCGCTGTCCATGGTGGCTGAGACTTCACTGCCATAGAAATCTCCTTCGCTCATATGCACCACACGGGTTTTTGAGTTGGAGCTCCATTCGCCCATTGAATGGGGATGCGCTTTGGCATAGGCTTTGACCGCAGTTGCAACACGGCGGTCGGAGTTGCCTTCACGCAGAACGGGGTTGACGGCAGAACCCAGTACTTTGGCATAGCGTTTTTTGACTTGGGTTTCTGCTTCGTTTTGGGGGTCTTCGGGATAATCGGGCAGGGCGTAGCCTTGGGCCTGAAGCTCTGCAATGGCAGCTTTCAATTGGGGAATGGAAGCTGAAATATTGGGCAGTTTGATGATATTGGCTTCAGGGGTTTTGGCCAGTTCGCCCAATTCGCTCAGGGCATCAGAGATCTGTTGCTCGGGGCGTAAATATTCAGGAAAATTGGCAAGAATACGGCCCGCAAGTGAAATGTCACGGGTTTCAATTTCAATATCTGCGGTCGAGGCAATTGCCTTTACAATCGGCAAAAATGACGCGGTCGCGAGCATGGGCGCTTCATCGGTTTTGGTATAAATGATTTTCATAGTTGAAAATAAGTTTAAACGTGAGGGAGTCTCCTCTCAGGTTTAAAGACTTCCTTTCTCATGGTGTGTGATGTTGCATTTTAGCATGAATGCTGAATTAGACGGGGAAAAGCAAGCACAAAAGACAATTCTGAAAAATGCAATGACCTGCATAGGTTTTTCTGAATGATCAGCTTGGGAGGGGCGGCCGTAAGGGGGAGGCGCGTTTGCCTAAATTGAATTTTCTGGCCGGGTTTTGTCTTTTTTGGATATACTATTAGATACGGATTTTTTATGAAAAAGAAACATTTACAAACCTTTCGCCCCGGCTTTAGCCGTCCAGAGTTTTCGATTGCCTTGATTTACCTGAATATGGGCCTGCTCTGGATTTTCTTCTCTGATCAGCTTTTGGCAAATTACCAGACGCAAAAAGGTTTTATTTATGTTTTTTTGACGGCAGGCTTGCTTTGGGGATTGGTTCGCTTTTTTAATCAATCGCTGCAACGTCAGCGGGCTTATTATCGCTTGCTTTTTTTGCAAAACCCGCTTCCGATGTGGAATTGTGACCCCAGTGATGGTCAGATTCTGGATAGCAATCAAGCCGCTTGCAGCCAGTATGGTTACAGCGTAAGTGAATTTGCGAGCATGCGCTTGGGAAATCTCGAAAAACAAGAGCTGGATCAGGCTTTTCAGGCCTGGCATCAGGGCTTGAAAAAGATTGAGTTGGAGCTTCAGACCCGTGATGCGAAAACCTTGGATGTGCAATTGCATTTTCAGGAAACGCCCGAGGGGCTTTTAGTCGCAGCCTATGACCTGCAGGAGCATAAACAGATGCAGGAGCGTTTGTTTTCTGAAGTCCAGTCATTGCAGCATTTTCAGCAAACGATTCAGTCGGCCTCGGTTTTGGCCCTCTTAGATGCGCAAAGCCGTATTCTTGAGTCGAGTTCCAACCTGACCCAGCTCAGCGGTTTGTCGCAAACCGAGATTTTGGGACGCAGGTTGGCGGGTATCAGTCGCAGTATGCAGCCTGAGTGGTCTGAACTGATGGCCCAGATTCAGCCGGGTATTCCCCTGCATGCCGAGGTGTCTTTGGCCCATGGTTGGGTGAGTTTTTTACTTTTGAAATATACAGAAGATCAACGAGAGCGTTTTCTTTTACTTGGCCAGGAAATTACGTCGCTTAAAAATCTGCAGACAGAGCTCTGGGCCATTACCCGTCGACTGGTGGAGCAAAACCAGGACTTGCGCCAATTCGCACGGATTGTTTCTCATAATCTGCGCGCACCTGTTGCCAATCTGCTGGGTTTGTCGGCGCTTTTAAGAGATGCAGAGGCTGAAGAATCAACACTTTTGACCGAGAAAATTCATGATTCGGCTGAGCAGATTGATTTGCGTCTGCGAGAATTGAATACCCTTTTGCAGAAAAAAGGCAGTTCTCAGCAGAACCGTACCTGGATTGAGCTGCCCAAGCTGCTTCAGGAAGTTCATGATGAATTGAATCTAAGCAATTTGAGTGTAGGCTGCGAAATTCGCACTGATTTTCAGCTTGAAAAGATCTATGGCATTGCGCCCTATCTTCACAGTATTTTGTTCAATCTTCTGGCCAATGCCTATAAATACCGTGATGCTGAGCGCCCTCTGAAAATTCAGATCAGCACAGAAATTTTGGAGCAAAAGATTTTACTCAAAGTTTCAGACAATGGTCTGGGGATCGATCTCAAGCAGTTTAAGGATCAGGTCTTTGGTCTTTATAAACGGTTTCACCCTGAAATAGAAGGGCATGGTCTGGGGCTCTATCTGGTCAAGACCCAAACTGAGATGCTTGGGGGGAAAATTGAAGTTGAAAGTGCATTGGGCCAAGGCACTACGTTTTTATTGTATTTTCCGCAGTTGGATCCTGATCAGGATTGAGCTTTTTCTCAAGCAAGGCTTTTAATTGCGTTAACAGCAAGGGTTTGATCAAATAATCCTCGATAAAAGGAAATTTTTGACAGGCCACCTGGTCTTCGGTTTGCAGTGAAGACGTCAAAATTGCCAGGCGTGTGGGAGGGTAAAGGGGATAAAAGGATTTCGCATAGACTTTAAGAAAACCAAAACCATCCATTACTGGCATTTGCAGATCCAGTAAAATCAGATCCGGAAATGTTTCTTCATTCAATTTTGATAAGCCCTCTTGGGCTTTCTCACCATTGCTGTAATAAGTGAACTGATAAGAGCCCAGGCGTTTCAAAAGGCCTGAAACCAAAATCTCTGCGATCTCGTCATCATCAATCAGACAGATATGTTTGGTTTTAAGCTTTTGCTCAGAAGGTTGAAGCGACATTTTAAACTGCTTTCTAGAGTGAAGTTCGGGGATGTTCATTATACCCTTTCATGCCTAAAATCACTGAACTTTGACTCGATCTTGGGGGGGGGTTCGTGGATCTGGTATGATGAAACATTGAAAAACAAGCTGATACAGGATGGGTGATCTTTTATGCGTCTTAAACAGGCCTTGCTGACAGGGGTTCTGCTGTTGAGCAGTGCGGGTGTCTTTGCCGCAGATCTTGAAACTTATTATACGCAGGCCAATCAATATCTTTCCAAGGGCGAGTTTGTCAAAGCCATTGCAGCCTATACCGAGGTGATCAAGCGCGATCCCAATCAGGCCGATGCCTATTTTAACCGTGCAGGGGCTTACAGCCGACTCAAAAAATACACTGAGGCCCTGGCGGATTATTCCAAAGCGATTGAGCAGGTTCCCACCGATGGGGAAGCCTATGGTAACCGGGGCCTGATCTATACGACCTTGGGAAAATACACGCAAGCGCTAGAAGATTTTAATCTTGCGGTTCAACTTTTGCCTGATGATGCCGTTCAAAAACACAACCGTGCGGTTGTGTTTCAGCATTTGAACCAGCATGAAGAAGCACTTGCCGATTTCAATGCCGCTTTAAAAATGGATGCTCAATATTTTAAAGCTTATAGCAACCGGGCCCGTACATTGATTGCCCTGCATAAGTATGCGCAGGCTTTGGATGATCTGAACCAGGCGCTCAAAGGGGATGCCAAAGATGCCCAAAGCTGGTTCCGGCGCGGACAGGTTTATTTTGCCCTGCAGAAATACAGTCCGGCTATTCAGGATTATACCCAGGCCCTGAAGCTCTCACCTGGCATGTCTGCGGCTTGGTACAGTCGGGGAACTGCCTGGATGATGCTGAAGAACTGCCCCAAGGCCCAGGCAGATTTTGCCCAAGCCTGTAAGCATGGGGATGCCCAGGCCTGTAAAGCCAAGTGCGAGCTCTGATTGCGGTTTAAACTTCAGGAACGTGGGGAAGAAGCCTTTCGAGTAGCGTCACTCTACCCTCTGCTCTTTGGCAATAACGGCAATTCAGGCTTGGGTTTTTAATTCTCGGGCTCAGGCGCTTTGAAGCGCACATTGAGCGTTCCGGGGCGTTTGCGCTGCCGGGGCGGTAAAATTTTCAGCTGTTTGCGCCAGGTTTCCCGGTAAGTTCGCAGGGTGTGGGTGAACTCTGCAATCGCCTGGGGATCACTTCCCCCTTGACGAAACAAGCGGCTGAGTTTTTGAGAGAGTTGCTCATGGCTGAGATACAGTTGTTGGTAGGCTTCATCATGGGAGTGAATAAAGATCGCGAGCAAATGGGTCAGAATCTGGCTGGCGATCGAAAGCCGCTGACGGGCAGCATGGGGGTTGAGGGTGCTGGCGGCCTGGGCCTGCTCCAGCACCTGCAAGAGTTTATCATAAAGCAATAAAATCGCGCGGGGCACAGAGGCTGTATCGACCTGGGCCCTGCGGTAGGCTTCATCCGGGGTTTGCACTAGTGACGGCCTGAGGTTTTGTTGGCGCGGGCCTGGCGAATTTCCTGATTGCGATCTGCGATATATTTTTGAATCTGAGCACGTTCTTCCGCTGAAAGCGTGGCATTGAATTCATTGCGCTGTGCTGGCGTGAGCCCATTATACAGTCCACGCATCAGGTTGCGTTCTTCAGTATCAACAGAATCAAAGAAACCGTTGCGGCGGCTGAGATAGGCGCTCATGACCGCACGGTTGCCAATCGGCAGGGTTTTGAAATCTTTCATGCCCGCCAGCCCTTTTTTAATCACGGTATCTGCGTCTTTGCCCGTTGAGGCCAGAATCTTGCGCAATTGGGCCGCTGAGGCCTCGCTGAAGATTTTTTGCAGGGCAGGGGCGCTTAAATCTTCAACCATGTCTTCGATTTGCCCTTCTTTGCGGGCCTGGCCCGTGCGGGGATCATGAAAAAGGCGCTGCTCAATTTTCTCTTGCGCACGGGCTTGGGCCTGGGCATTGTACTGGGGGGTATCGGTATAGGCAAAATCCAGTTCCAGGCTGCCCTTGGGAGAAATATGCAGGCTTTGAATCTGTAAATTATCTTGGTGCAGGGCTTGATCGGTCAGTTCGTTCAGGGAGAGATTCAGGCTGTTGCCCTCCCGGTTGATATCCAGCAGGTAATTATTCAACTGACTTTCGGCAATGCGGGTGGCCAGCCCCTTGGCGCTGATAAACCCAAGCAGCTTGGCCTTGTCCACTGAGAGTCTGACATTTTCACCCTGAAGATCGATGTTGACCAGGCCATCTGCCAGAAAATGGTCGATTTTGGTTTGAATTTTGCCGTCTTTGAGTTCGACCTCAACCTTTGCCCCTACGCCCAGCTGTTTGAGCTGATTGGCAACCACGGCTTGCAGAGCCTGGTTAAAAGCGGGTTGTTTGGGCTGAAAACTGGCATGGCCCGTTACTTCGACTTCGGGGGTCTTTCCTTCGGCGCTGGAAAGGCTCAGGCGATTGAGATTCAAATCGACCTTGGCATCGCCCAATTGGGTTTCAAGATCGGGCAGGCGGAAATGCCCTTGCAGTTCCTGATCGCTGCTCAAGGCATTGGCTGCACCTGCTTTGGCGCGTACAGAACCCTCAGAAAGTTGAATCGTGACAGTATCATTGCTGAAGAGACCAGGAGCGCCTTCTTTGCCCCAGCGTTCTGAAATCGTGGTCAAAATCCGGCGGGCATCGGGGCTGTTGGTGAGTACCTGCCCCAGTTTTTCGCTTTTGATCTGCAGGCTGCCCGTGATCTTGTCGAGACTGAAGCCTTGGGCGCTGAGTTCTCCATCGCGTGCCGCTATCTGGCTGAGATTGAGCTGCCCAGAAATTTTACCTGTCTGCATGGGAGTACTGGCATCAGCGCTGAGATCGGCTGAAACCTGGGCTGCACTGACCTGTCCTTTTTGTGCTTTTAAATTGCTGAGCAAGCCATTTTCAAGCGTGACGCCCATTTCTGATTCCTGCTGCCCTTCCCGCTTCAGGGTGGTGCGGGCCGAGCCCGCAAGTCTGGCTTGATCAAGTTGAACCTTGCCCCCGCCACTGGTCAGGGCGTTGATCTCTACTTGGGCCTGGCCCTTGGCACTGGCTTGGGTGGCTTTGCCCTGTGCGTCTTTGCCATCGCGCTCAGTAGAAACCTGGCCCTGAATACGGGTTTCTTGAAAAGTGACCTCTTGAGGGGTTGAGGCAATGCTGACGATCTCCGCTTCAGCGTCAACCTCAGTGCGTTGTCCGCTGGCTTTGTCTTCGAGTCTGGCATGGCCCTGCTGGTGTAGCCCTTGAATCCTGAGTTCAGAATCTTTGGCATTTTGCAAATTGCGGCGGCTGCTGATCTCTGCAAAACCGCCCTGGGTCTGTAAGGAAGAGTTACTGCCGTCGGCCTCTTGAATAGTGGCTTCCAGGCTGCCATCGGCTTTGCCGAAATGAGAGCGGACTTCACTGTCGGTTTGGGTTAAAAAACCTGCCCCCCCTTGGGCGGTTCCGTGAAGATTGAGCTGGGTTCCGGCCTGGTTGGCCTGACCTTGAAGATCGGCGCTGTAGCGCTCCCATTCTGCCCCCATGCCTTGGGCATTCTGATTCAGTTTCAGGTTGTCCTGGCTGGCTGTGAGTTGGGCCGTGGCCCTGCCCTTTTCACCTTGAATTTCTACCTGGGCTGTCGTGCTGATCCCGTGAAGGTTCATCAACAGGGACTGATCGTTGCGTTCCCATTGGCTGCCCGTGCTGCTGGCCTGAACTGAAAGTGTGGCTTCGCCGTTTTCGAGCACTTGGGTAAACTGGTAGATATTTTCCACCAGTTTGGAAAAGGTCTGATCATTGAGCAGCCCCACCATGCGCTCGACTTGATCGGCACTGACACCCAAATCGCGTGAAAGACTTGCCAATTGTTCGGGATTGGCGGAGCTGAACATTTGTGAAAGTTGTTTCTGGCCAAAGGCCTGCACAAACTGCTCAAACTGGTCGCGGTTGATCCCCAGGGCCTGCAAGCGTTCTTGCAGATTGTTTTTGAAATCGCCCAGAATCTTGCGTACCTCTGCTACCTTTGCGGCATCGAGGTGGGTATGGGCTTGCCCTTGGGCTTCGAGCTTGCCTGTTTCCAAGCGTTGGCCCTGATCGTCGAGTGTGGCCTTGAGGTTTTCGGCTCGGGCCGAGAGATCGGCAAATTCAGAGCCATCGTTGCGGTAGGCTTGAAGCTGGCCTGTGGCGGTTTGGGTTTGAATCGTGGTCTGCCCTGCGCTTTGTTCCACACTGCCTGCTTGGATATCCACCTGCCCTTTGAGCAGCGTTTGGCCCTTTGAACTCTTGACTTGGCCTTGGGCGTGTAATTCGGCTTGGTTTAAATGGGCGCTGTCTTGGTTGGCTTCGAGCTTGCCCTGGCCAGACAGATTCAGGGCCAGGGTTTCGGCTTGGTTCAGCCCTTGCATAAATTCGCTGGTTTTGAGCAGTTCCTGAAATTTGGGGTGCCAGAGCAGTTCATTGGCTGAGCTGGCCTGTGCTTTGCTGAGGCCAGCCTGTTCCAGTACCGCTTGGGTTTGTGGGCGGTCGCCCGTTTGCAGCAGGGCCTGCAATTTCTCTCCGCCTACCACGCCCATCACCCGGCGCAGTTCATCAACTTGGGTCTGAATCTGGCTTTGAATCTGGGCATCGGCAGACTGGGCCTGAAATTTGCCATCGGGCAAAATCCGCAGTTGGGTTTGGTTGAGTTGGGCCTGCATCTGTGCGCTGTTGCCACGTTGATCCTGGTAATCTGCGCTCAATTGGCTCTGGGCAGCTTCTAAATGGGTTGGGTGGTCAGAGCTGGTTTCAGCGCTGAGCCCGTGCGTACTGGCTTCAACCCGCAGACTGCTTTGTGAGGCGGTTTGAGCTGAGGCACTGAGACTGGCATGGGTTTGAACGAATTCTGCGCTGAAAAGACGGTTCAGGCCCACCTGTTCAATCGCGCCCTGAATTTCAGGGTCGGTCGCCAGGGTTGTGAGGGTCGCAGGATCGGCATTTCGCAGGCTTTCAAGTTGTTCAGGGCTTAAGCCCCCCACTTCGCTCAGGGCTTCTTCGAGCAGCGGAGAGCCCGCCTTGAGACGGTTTTGCAAGGCCGCCAGACTTTCGGGGGTGATCTCGGTATAGGCAGCCGCCAGATTCAGGTCTTGGGCCTGGGCTTTCAGATCGGTTGAGAGACTGCCTGCTGCACTGTTTTGACGTGCCGAGGCATTGAGTTCCAGATTTTGGGCCTGAACACTCAGATCGCGCCAATTGCTTGAATCGACCTGCATGCTCTGCGCACTGGATTCGAGTTTCAGTTCTGAACCGGTCTTGCCTTTTTCAAGACCTGCGCTTTGGGTCTTGAGGCGTATATTCTGACCTTCGGCGCGATAGCCCTGTCCATTCAGATCGAGGCTCCAGTTCTGGGCCTTGAGGCGCATGCTGACAGATTTTAACTGCTCAACAAAATCATCCATTTTGAGCATTTCACGCAATTGGGCGCTGTCGCCTTTGCTGAGCCGATCGAGCAAGGCGGTTGAAATCCCCGCTGCCTTCATGGCGCTTTCAAGCTGCTGGGCGCGATCGCCCCCCTGATTGAGTACTTTTTGAAAGTATTTGAGCGTGTCCTGCGTGACCTGGGCCTGGCCCTCGGCATTGAAAAGCTGCACCCGCAGGGGCTTGCCCTCTTCGTAGCGCACAGCTCCTGTTTCTGCCTGCATGCGGGCGGTATTGCCCAGGTGGGTATAGCTCAGATCGGTTCCGGCGACTGAAAGGCTGGCTTTGTTTTGTTGGCGGGTATCGCCCTGGGTTTGGAAATGGGTGAAAACAGCGGTTTGATCGCCATTTGCACTGTTGCGGCTGCGCAGATCTATTTTGCCTGAAATGCTGCCGCTGTGATCCTGGGTATGGGTGCGGTAGTCGCCCCGCAGTTGCAGGGTGCCTTCAGCAGAATCACCCAAGAGACTGCGGGCCTGGCCTGGCAAGGCCGGAATTGCTGCAATTTCATCTTTGTCGAGATGCACCTGGGCGGTGGCATCCTGAATCACGACCTGGGTATCCAGATGCCCAGCAATATCTGTGTTCAGGCCCATTTGAAACTTTCCTTGCAGTGTATCGGCCTGGGCATCGGCGCTGGCCTGGGGGCCTTGGGCGTGGGTGCTGCCCTGCACGGGAATCTGACTGAAGCGGGCCTGTAAGCCTTCGGGGCTGACATTGAAGCGGGTGTTTTGCCCATTCAGCCCCAGATTGAGTGCGCCCTGGGCGCCGCCTTGGGTGGAAAGGGGCAGGTTGCTGAGTTGAATTTGGCCGGGGGTCAGATAGAGCTTGCCTTTTTCACGGCTCACGCTCATGTGAATGCCCATTTTTTCAAGTTCTGGCAAGGCATATTTGTTCAGGGCTTTTTCTGCTGCCCAGAGCCGGGTGCCTTCACCAAAACCCGGCGAAGCGACATAGAGCCGGCCCTGGTTGTCTGCGCGCAGCACAATCGGGCGGGTCGCCAGACCCACTTCACCCAAGAGGGGCAGGTCGGCCTTGGGGGTTTCGACTTGAATCACATAGCCTGGGCCATAGCCCTCCTTGTCACCGGCTGGCACATAACGGGCATTGGCTTGGGCCCAGCCGGATGAGCTTTCGACCAGCCCGCGCTTGAGCGAGTCGACCAGGGGGCCATTCCAATCAAAGTCGAGTTTGCCACCGGCGGTACCGCTCAAATCGCCTTGGGCATCGTCGGTAATGCCGTTGATATCCTTGAGCGAAAGATCGAGATCCAGTCGCACGTCTTTGTAGCGGGTATTCAGACGGGGGGCGTCTCCCCCCAGCCAAACGGTGATGCTTTTGCTTTCGCTGTCATAGCTCAGGGTGTTCATGCTGTCTTTGAGCTGGGCTTCAAGCAGGGTGCGGGTGGTGGGGTCACTTTGGCTTTTACTCAGGGCTTGAGCGAGTCCTGCGCGTTCATTGAGGTCGATTCTGCCGTTTTTGTCGCCATCGGCCTGTTCGACAAAACTGAAAATTTCAGCGGCGGGTTTTTCAAAGGTCATGGCGGCGACATTGCTGTAGCCATCTTGGGCGGCGTTCAGGTTAAAGGCAATCGAGACGGATGAGTCTTGATTCGCGCCCAGACGTTGCACCGCTTGTTTCAGGTTTTCTGAAGTTTTTTGATCGAGTTTGCCATCGAGTGCATCGGCCAGAAAACTGTCAAAATCGCCCTTGGGGTTTTCTTTGAGGTATTCCTGCTTCAGGCTTTGGTATTCTTCGCGGGTCAGTTTATTGTCGCTGAGGGCTTTGTCCAAACCAGGCAGGGGGCCCGTGCCCGCGCCACTCCGACCGGCCTTGCGTTCCCACAGGCCCTGTACGTTTTCGCGGTTAAATTGAACACCCATTATTCAGCGGCGCTTTCCTGTTTGCTTGCGCGAATTTTTAGCTTTGCGATTCTGGCCCGTTTGGGCCAAAACCTGGCGCTTGCTCTCTTCGGTAAATGATCTGCGGGCGAAGCGCGTCAGTTACGATTCACAGCTTGTCTTTCCACCTGCGGGGAATGACCTGCGAGCGAAGTGCGTCAGTTGCGTTTCACAGCTTGTCTTTCCACCTGCGGGGAATGACCTGCGAGTGAAGTGCATCAGTTGCGATTCACAGCTTGTCTTTCCACCTGCGGGGAATGACCTGCGAGCGAAGCGAGTCAGGTCCATTCCCTGCCCTTTTAATTATAACCGAAGCTTAAAAAAACATGCCTGTGGGGGAGTAAATACTGGGGCGCTGCTTTCTGGCGTGCAGCCTGAAAATTCAGTAAGGTGCCTGTAAACGCTGACTGAGTGCCCCAAAGATTTTCCGGTTGAGGTTTATTTGCTTTTCCAATTTTTGTTAAAAATTCTAAAGAATTAAGACAATGGGTAAGCAAATGCTTTGATTGTGACGAAATCTAGCCGATCTTTTTCTGCATCAAATATTCATTCCGCTCAGGCTGGGTGGAGACGATTTCAAAACCGGCTTTCAGATAGGTCCTGAGAGCTTGCTGGTTGTGGGTGAAAACAGCAAGGCTCAGGGTTTTTGCCTGCAGGTGGGTTTGGGCAATTTCAGTGGCCTCTGCCAAGAGTTTTGCCCCCAGGCCCAAGCCCTGGTAGCGAGGGTTGAGATACATTTGAATGATTTCAGCCCTGTCTGACTGGGGCCTGATCAACCCACAGAGGCCAATCAGCCTTGAGTCCGCAAAAGCCCCCAGCATGATATTCTCGCGGCTCCCGGTCTCAATTTCCTGTTCGAAAAAGAGTTTGGGCAATTGGCTTTGGGCCTGATAATCGGCACCAAAGCATTCAGGAAAGGTTTTCAGGCTTTCGAGCCGTACCGCCCGGTAGGCCCGGCTGTCTTCAGGCTTGAGAATGCGAAAGATAAACCTGGGCGGCTCAGACATGCTTCGTTTTAAGATTCCAGCGGCAGAAAGGCAATCTGATCGACCCATTGGCCGGTGCCGGTGGTATCAAAGACATAAAAGCTTTGTCCCTGGCGGCTGGTGGCAGGAATCACGCTCAGATAATGGCTCTGGTTGCGGGTTAAACCTGAATTCAGACAGTGGTTCAAATCCAGGCCAAAATGTTCACGGCGGTAGCCGGGCTTTTGATGGTAAAGCGCCTGGTAGAGGTCTGCCAGAGCGACAGGGGCTCCATCGGAACTGCGGAACTCACTGTAGAGTTCAAAGACTTGCTTCATAAAGGCCTGGGCATTGGTTTTCCAGCTGGCAACCTGTTTAAAACAGGCGTTAATCGCTTCTTGCAGGCCTTCCATGCTCAAGGGCTCAAGCGTTTCATGTGAGCGGGCATTGAGCACCCGGCAAAAGGCTTTGTTTTTACGGGTCAGTGTGACCTCAACCTTTTGGCTGATATAAAAACGTGGATAGTCTCCACTGACAGGCCATTTTTTGAGTTCGCATATTTTTTTAAGTAAAAAAAGTTCAGAAGAAACCTCGCTTTCTCCCATATCAAGGTCTTCGGCGTCAAAGCTCATGAGGGCTTTGACAAAATCTCCCGATTGGGCGTAAGGAATAACGCTGTTTTCGTCTTCTCCGGTGGCTTGAAAAATCAGATGGTGCATGGTTTCTCCCTCAGGCTAATGGCAGGATCAATGCGCCCTGCAACATATTCGACAAGGTTTGTAGAAAATTGGTAAAAATCAAAATGCCGATCAGAATCAGAAATACGCCACTGGCAATTGAAATTTTCTGCATGTGTTTTTGCAGTTTGCGAAAGTGAACAAAAATCTGATCCATCATCAAAGCGGTCACAAAGAAGGGTATTGCCAGTCCCAGCGAATACATGGCCAAGAGACCAATGCCTTCGCCGACTGAGTTTTTGGTACTGGCAATTGCCAGAATCGCGCCCAGAATGGGGCCGATACAAGGGGTCCAGCCCAGGGCAAAACTGAGCCCGACCAAAAATGCGCCAAAATAGCCGGGTGGCCGGGCTTTGAGGTGCATGCGTTTTTCATAGAGCAGGGCCTTGATCTGAATCACGCCCATCATATGCAGGCCGAGTACAATAATCACGATTCCGCCAATTTTACGCAGCAAATCCTGATGCGTTTTGAGCAGGCCGCCCAGGCTGGTAGCCGTGGCTCCCAGGGCCACAAAGACCAGCGAGAAACCCAGAATAAAAAACAGAGAACTGAAGATAATCTGACGCTGTTGGCGCTTTTTTTCGTTAATCTCCATTTCTTCAGCCTGAAGGGCTCCTGCCGAAGTTCCTGAGATAAAAAACATATACGAAGGAATAATTGGCAGAATGCAGGGCGAAATAAACGAAAAGACCCCAGCGCCCAGGGCGGTCCAAATATCTACAGAACGGGCAAAAGGATCCATCTTTTACCAGCGCAGCGGAGGGTGGGGGGTGGGCAAAGGCGGCAAGGGGGGCGGGGTAGGCCCTGGAGGAAGGGGATCGGGGTAAAGCCGTTTTTTCACGTCTTTGATCTGAGCCATGAGCACGTCTTTGCGGTAAATGCCCACTTCAAAGCCCCCTTTGTGCAGCCCAATTTTATAACCATAGAGGTCGCCGATATAATAGCGGTAACCATCATAGCCCTTGGGCAGAAGGGATTTTTCTTCAAAGGTCAGCATGGTAACTTTTTGATCATTTTTATGTTCTTTGCTTTGGGCATTTTTAAGATCATTGACGACCTGAGAAGCGCTGTTGCTTTCTCCATAGACCAAATCCACGAGTTTCAGGGCGCGGGCAAAGCTGTCATCTTTGGCGCTGGCGGGGGTCACAAACAGCACCACTTCATCGACTGCAGGGGGGGCACTCTCCACATACATCCAGATCATCAGTTTTTGGCCATCCAGCCGGTATTGGCTGAAATAATTGCCCACGCCGAGTTTGTCAAAGGTGGGCAGATCTGAAACCCGCCGATGTTTGAATTCCTGCCCTGTGGGCGTGGGTTTGCGGCTGGTCAGGGTATTCTTGGCGCTGGTGATTTCCATGCCAGGCAGGGCCCAAGCGGGGGCAGACAGGCTCAAGAGCAGTGCAGACAACAGGATACGGTGTTTCATAGTTTATTCAATGCAGGGGTTTGAGCCCGCTCCATTGACGACCTCCTTTGTACTCGGTGCTTGGCCAGCTTCATCAAAGCGGGCCGGGTATTTGTAAACTTCGGTTTCGGTATCGCTGATCATGCGGTAGTAAATCTGGCGCCAGACAAAGCGATCGGTAAAGGCTGATGCCAGCAGCGTCAGCCAAACAAAAACGTAGGCGAAAGGTGACCACAGGGCCCAGGACAGTTTTCCGCCCAGCAGTGCAGGTTTGGGGCGTTGGTCGCGTACCTGATTTAGGGCCTGAATAAACAGGGCACACTGGATCACTCCGGCTGGAAAAAAGCTGAGCATGCCCCAGGTGGTCCAGGCAATGGGTTGACCCGCCTGAAGCGCTGAAAACAGCTGCCAGAGGCCAGTAGCGGCGACACCATGAATCACAGTCAGGGCCGTGAGTGAAGCATACCAGACCTCTTTCAGCGTGTGCTTGCCGATCACACATTGGCGCACGGCAAAGATCAGAATATCTTTGATTGAATATTCACTGGAGAGACTGGTCATTGAGGAAGTGACAAATTCAACACGGTATTTGCCCTTGCGCACACATTCATTCAGCACGCAGTCGTCGGAAAGGGCATTGTCCCACTGACGGCGGATATTCAGCTCTTCAAAACGCTTGCGGGTAATCGCCATTGATCCGCCCCAAGCAGCCACATAGCGGTTATTGTAAAAATTACTGAACTGGTAACCTGTCCAGAGGGCCAGGGCATAGGTAATTGGGCGGCCAGGAATCGGACGATACCAGCGATAGGAGGTGGTGGCCCCCACATTCTCCCGGCTCAGGGGAGCGACCAGATGCCGCAACCAATTGGTCGATACCCGTGCGTCACTGTCCACGAAGGCATAAATATCCACGCTTTCATCAAGTGAATCCATGGCCGCCATCATATTGTCGAGCTTCTGGCAGCGTTGTTTACTGAAGCCCCCAAATTCAAGACGGGCCGGCACAGGAGATTCAGCCACCAGGCGTTTGAGCACGGGGTAGGTATCATCGTACGGATCCACTGTAACAAAAATAATTTCGTAATTGGGATAATCCTGCTGCAGGAGCATGCGCATATTGTCTTCGAAATCGGGATCGAGGTCTTTGCAGGGGGAGATCAGGGCTACTTTGGGCCAGGATTGCGGATCGCTCTGGGGAGGCAAGGTGGGGGCTTGATCCAGCTCACGCCGAAAGAAACGGATCGTTAAAATGCCGCTTGCGATGATATAGCTTGAGAAACCGAGGCTGAGTAAAGCCAAAAGGATATAAAGGAGCGACATGATTCTCCACTTTTTTTATTAATTATAGCAGGGGCGGCCCGTGACCCGGAACACCTGAGGGCAGGTGAGCCCAGCTTTAACTTTTGAAGGCCATCAAGCTCTCGGGCCGCTCTTTTCTGCTGATTTATTGATCTAAGCTTTGAGCTGTGCTTTTTTGTTTCATTCTGAAATTTCAGAATGAAACGTCAGGAGCGACTGGGCGATTAGAATCAAATTATTCAAGAAGAAATCAGGAAAATGATCATGTTGAAATCTAATAAACAATTCAAAATACTTGCCCTCAGTCTTGGCTTTTCCCTGGCTGCTACGGCTTTGTCGCCTTCGGCTTACGCTGCAGATCCCATTCCTGGAAAAAAGGTAGTTGAAATCATGATTCGCCAGGACCTTTTCAGCAATCAGCGTGTGATTCGGGATATTTCGCTCGACCTTTCCATGGAGGAAAAAGCGCTGCTCTATATGAATTTTGAAAAGCAACCCATGAATACGGCTCTGTTCAATATCTTGCCAACTTTTGGCTCAGCCTCCTATCAACAAGGTGACCTCTTTGGCGGGATCTCGATGACCTTGCTTGACGGTCTCGGTTGGAGCATGATTGCAGGTTCCCTTCTTGCCGGTGGCTATAGCAGTGGTTATTATCTCTGGAGTGGAATGCTCTGTTTTGGTTTGGGACGGGTGATAGGACTGACTTCTCCCTTTATGCACGCAGGGCTTTACAATGCCACGCTCAAAGAGAGTCTGGCGTTGGATGGGCGTTATTCAACCAGGTTAAAGGCAGAATCGTTGGTCAATGTGGGTTGGTCTTTTTAAGCCAGACTTGACAGCTTCCGGTGGCCTGAACAGAATAGAGGCAGGTTGGATTGAAAATCAAAGAAAGCAGTTTTTCGCATGTCCTTGGATTCCCGCCGTTTATTCTTGGCCTTGAGTCTTTCGCTGACATCTTTGGCGGGCCTTGAGGGCTGTGCCTGGGTTCAGGCCCAGGACCGCTGGGTTTGGGAAGACCTTTTTTACCATCCGCAACCCGAAGAAAATCTGACCCTGGCCCCTCCTTACCGCAATTTGGTGCTGGATAATCCACAGGATACAGATATTCTGCAGGAATATTTCGTGCCTGTCGCGCATGCCGATGCGTTTCTGAAATTCTACCGACCTGAACAGATCGCCCAGATGTATCCTGAGTTGAAAACCCTGTTTGCCCTCAAAGCCTGTATCGACCCTGAAGAGCGCTTCAGCAATGAATGGTACCGGGCTTTAAAATCCAGTCGGGTTTGTGAGTAAGTGTTTAAATCTTTGGCCTGGTTGACCTGGCCCCGTCTCTATCTGCTCTGGGCCTGTGTTTCGATTGCCCTGGCTTTGAGCGCCGGGGGCTTTTCGGCTGAAAATATCACCCGCTTGGGGGTCTTGGCCTTTTTACTCTTTCAAGGGCTCACCCGTTCGTATTGGCAGAAGCTCTTTTCAGGCAGGAAGCCTCAAGTCCGTTTTATTCTGCTGGGGTGTCTGCTGGCGGTGGGAGTCGAAGGCTTTCACATGATCTCCATGCCTGTTTTCGCGGCTTTAAAAATCACCGCAGAAACAACCTTTTTTCAGGGCTTGGGTTTTTACGCCCTGGATCTGCTCTTTACCTTGCCGGCCTATCTCTTGGTTTTCAGCCTGATCTGGCATTTGATCAACCGCTATGCCTATGGTTTTTGGCACTATACCTTGGTGATGGGGCTGGCCCAGGCCTTGGGCGACGGCGGGCTGTATTTTTTTATCGGAGCGCCGGCCTTGCTTCTGTTTTTGCCCTACCCCATGACCAATTACCATGCAATCAATCTTTTGCCCTATGCCTTGGTGCAAGAGGATTTGAATCCTGAGCGAAAATCCAACTGGAGGTCGAATCTGGCCATTGTTTGGGTGATTCTTGCTTATTTTGTCTGTGGGGCAGTGATCCAGGGGCTGGGGCGGGTGTTCGGCCTGGTGAGCTGATTTATTTCGCAGGGCGTTCCAAAAGCGTAAGGTAGCCCTGTTGTTTTTGCCGCCAAGGGCAAACCCAGGGGCCTGTGCGCAGGGGCGTTAAGCCCGCATGTTTGATGTTTTTCAGCAGTTCCTGGTACTCAATTTCTTTGCCATTGTAGAGCAGGCAGCGCCCTCCCGGCCGAAGCCGATCCCAACTGTGTTTAAGCAGACGCACGGGGTGGTGCATTTCAAGTGGAATCCGCCAGAGCAGAGCATTCTGGGGCAGAATCAGAGGCAGAAAATGACAGATAATCTCCTGCTTTTCGTGAAAATTGAGAAAGTCTGCTTCGAGAAAGCGGGCCTGTGAGGTTTTGGCATAGTAGCGGGCCAGATCCCCACGTGTCACCCCCTCAATCAGATACCAGGGGTCGAGTTCCAGGCCGGTCAGCTCGACCAAGCTGGCCTTTTCACGAAAAAAGGCACTCAGGGCGGGGGCATAGCTCCAGGCATGGGTGCCCACATCCAGCACCCTGACCGAGGTGGGGCTTTTCCAATCTTCAAGGGCGGTTTCCAGAAGGGCATAGCAATAGAGCTGGCGTTCAAAATCTTCACTGCTGACCAGCGGCAGAAAGGTCTTCAAACGGGGATGCGCTTCCAGCCAGGGCTCCAGACGTGCCTGGGCCAGGCTGCGGGCTTCAGTTTCAAGCTGAGCAAAGAGTTGCTCCTTTTCCACAGGGCCAGGGGCTGGGTAGGGCGCGGATTTGTCCTTTAAACGGCGGCGGCGAAGCTCCCACAGGCGGGGATTGAGTTCTGCCAGAATTTTGAAGAGATCGTGCTGGTTGGAAACAAAACTAAACAGCTGGGGATAGCATTTTTCAAACAGGCTTTGCCAGTGCAGGGCGACCCCTGTTTCCCCTTGAAAGACCAGCAGATCGGGTTGAAAGCTTTCGCATTCCTGCAGGGCAGAGGCCAGGTTGCGTACGGGCCTTTGGCGGGTTGTGGTGGGGTTTTCTAAAAGCAGCCCTGGATAGCTGCGTAAATCAGAAGGCTTGAGTTCCTCATCATCGGGGGGAGCATATACCCCCAGTACCAGCAAACGCATGGATAAAACACCTCTTGAAGTACTCTAGCACAGTCTTGCTCAAGCTGACGATTGCCCTTTGAATATGCTATGATTTGGTACGTTGATCACACTCCTGGTAAGCAAGAGCCAGGGGCCGGGCCTGCCCGCCGGAAACGCAGCAGAACAACAAAACAGCAGGAGAAACCGAGGCATCATGGCTGCTCCCGCCATTGGGATCATTTATAATCTTTATAAAACCTATCGCTGCGATACCCAGCATATTGCCCAGGAAGTGGCTCAGTGGCTTTCTGCCCGTGGCGAAAACGTCTATATTTTTGCATCACACTATAATTCCAACGAAGAGTTTGAGAAAGATACAAGTGATGTGCGCCTGAAAATGGCCTTGGTGCTGGGGGGCGATGGCACTGTGCTTTATGCCGCCCGTATGCTCGCCCCCCATGGCGTGCCCCTACTCTGTATCAATGCCGGTTCGCTTGGCTTTATTTCTGAAACAGCCCTCGAAGATCTTTACCCAGCGCTTGAAAAGCTTTTGGCGGGTGAATATGTGATTCAGGAACGTTCCATGATGCAAATTGAGGTTCTGGATGAAAATTACCAGCCCCGCCTGATGTTTCATGCCCTGAACGATGCTGCGATTATGCGTCACCCGCTCTCGTATATTATCGACCTGGCGACCTATGTCGATGGCGAATATGTCACCACCTACCGCGCAGATGGCCTGATCATTGCTTCAGCAACAGGTTCTACGGCCTATTCACTCAGTTCGGGGGGGCCGATCATGATGCCCGATGTTTCAGCCTATATCATCAACCCGATTTGCCCCCATGCTTTGTTTAACCGTTCACTGTGTATTCCTGAGTGGAAAGAAACCATGGTCAAAGTGCTGCTGCGTGAACCCACCCAAGAAGTCTTGATTACGATTGATGGTCAGGCCAATCAGCAGCTTTACCACCGCGATATTATCAAGATCAGCCGTTCATTTTATAAAACCCGCCTGATCAAATTCCAGAAAAATGATTTCTTCCATATTATGCGCCAGAAACTGTTTCTAGGCCGTTAAAAGCTGTCTCTCTTGTTCCCTCCACACGACACGGCCCCCGGTTTATCCGGGGGCCGTGTTCGTTGCCCGTTTGGGCTTGATTTTAGGCTTTGTTCTGCAAAGGGCAGGTATTCAGGCCAAAGAGCTGGTAAAGGGGGCACCAGCCTATCAGGGCGGTTCCCAGTGGAATCAGAGCCACCAAACCGAGCCAACTGCCTGTCATCATACCGAAACCGCCAATCCCTGCAGCCAATACCAACCGGATGATGCGATCCATATTTCCTTCATTTACTTTCATGGTCTCAATCCTCTTTCTGTAGCTTTCTATTTATAGAATACCCCCTATTCTATATTTGTTCAGTAACTTTAGTTACCGAGGAGAGAGGAAGCTCTTTTTTCTCTGAATTTATACTTGAGTCGAGTTGGTTTACCCGTTCTGGATATTGAGCCAAAGAGGCGGAGGCTTCAGCCAGTTGAAAGTTCTGAATTTGCTTGAGTAGTTTTTCTGCCCAGTTTTTGAGTTCGTACAGGTCTGAGGTTTGAATGAACTTCGCTAAATCTGCGACAAAGCCCTCTAACTCATCAAGAATCAAGGAGTTTTGAACTTTTCTCCAGCGTTCTAACCAGTCTTGCTGAAGTGAATGGATCAACTTAATTTTTTCATCTGGTGTCAATAGATTGATTTCATCAGGTTTTTGCTCAAGACTTGACGCTGAGCCATTGATGAATTTCCATAATTGTTGAAAGAGTTCACCTCGCACGATCGGTTTGCGTAAAAAGCCTGAAAAACCCTCTTGCATAATCTTGTTCTGCTCTTCTCGAAGTGCAAATGCCGTGAGTGCAATTACTGGAATTTGTGCTGTTTCGGGCCTGCTTTTTAAATATCTCAAGGCCCCAATGCCATCTAAAATGGGCATTTTAATATCCATCAAGATCAGATCGGGCAGATATTTTTGAGCCAAATCACAAGCTTCTTGACCATTTTGAGCCTGATAAACATCAAAGGGGAAGGGTTCCAGAAGCGCCGTCAGCAGTACCAGATTATGAGGCACATCGTCGACGATGAGAAGCCGTGCTGGCTGAAAAGAGTAGCTTTCTTCAGGTTCTGGGCTCTGTTGTAAATCCTGAGCTTCAGCGACAGAGACCTGGGGCAAGATCACTGTAAAGCAAGAGCCTTGATGGGGAGGCTGAGTCTCCGATTTGAGTAAGATACTGCCCTGCATCATCTGAACCAGAGAGTTTGAAATAGCAAGCCCCAATCCTGTCCCATTCTGTTGAAATGTGCTGACTTGTTCAAAGGCACTAAAAATACGCGTTTGATCTGTTTTTGAAATACCGATTCCGGTATCTTGAATCGCCAGCCTAAGCTCTCCTTGATCTTTGCCTTTGCTTTGAAAAGTCGCTGTCAATTTGACTTGACCTTGGGATGTATATTTTAGGGCATTGCCGAGCAGGTTGAGAACAATTTGGCGCAAGCGAAAACGATCCAATTTCAACCAAAGGCTGGATTCAAAATTTACTTCTTTATAAAATTGCAGGTTTTTCTGTTCAAAAGAAAGCCGCATTAAATCTTCTGCTTCCTGCAGCAACTGGGAAAGATTGACAGGTTCTTCCTGGAGTTTGATTTTCCCAGATTCAATTTTTGAAAGATCCAAAATATCGTTGATAATATGCAGAAGGCTTTCCCCTGAACTGTTAATGGCATGTAAATAGCGTTGGTATTGGGGCTCTTGGATCTGCTCTTGTAGCAGTTGGCTAAAGCCCAAAATGGCGTTCATGGGGGTGCGGATCTCATGCGACATATTGGCGAGGAAAAGGCTTTTGGCTTGGTTGGCCTTTTCTGCGGTATCACGCGCAGACTCCAGTTCTGCGGTACGTTCTTGGATGGCTTCTTCAAGATGGGCTTTGTATTCTTGTAATTCGTTCTCGGTACGTTTTTGATGGTCAACATCTATTCTCAGCCCCAACATGCGAGAAACCATTCCCTCATTGTCGATTTCAACGCCAAAGCCCATTACCCTTTGCCAGCGGTAGCTGCCATCGGCATGGCGAAATCTGGCGGTATAACCATATTGGCTTTCTTTCCGGGATAATACTCTCTCAATTTGAGCCATTACGCTTTCTTTATCCTCGGGATGGAGACGCTTCACCCATTCCTGGCGGTCGGCCAAGCCTTGCTTGGGTGCATAGCCCAGCATGGAATAGTAGGTGGGTGAGGCAAAAAAACGATCATTTTTGACATCCCAGTCCCAAAGCCCGATTTTGGCGGCTTCCAAGGTTAAACGAAAACGTTCTTCTGAGATTTTGAGTTTTTCTTCGACTCGTTTTTGTTCAGTAATATCTGGAAAAGCGACAAATCCAGCAATCAAGTCGCCTTCGTTATTGTAAATCGGGCCAGCATTGACAATTTCCCACCTTTCGCTCCCGTCTTTTCTGACCACTCGAATTTCAATATTCCGAGAGGTTTCTCCTTGTAAAGCTTTGGCCAGTGGGAGATCCATGGTCTGTATGAGATCACCCTGGGCATCGTAGTCTTTCCAGGGTTGTTTCATCTCTTGAAGTTTAATGCCCTGGACAAAGCTGGGTTCATCGTAGACACGCAGTTGATCGGCACAGGCCTTGTTAAAGGTCAATTCTCCAGACGCTTTGGCAATCACCAAAGGAATCGGAGATTGCTCAATCACGCCTTTTAATAAAAGGTGAGCTTCGATCAGTTCTTTTTCAGCCTGTTTGCGCTCAGAGATATCTGTGAACATGCCAAATGCGCCATCGAATTTTCCTTCATGATCAAACAGGGGGGTTGCAGAGGCATGTGTCCAGACACACTCACCATTTTTACGCCGAAAACGGCGTTCATAGTTTTCGGCTATGCGATTCTGTCTGTTTTGCATTTTTTGCTGGTGGTCAGCCCTATCCTCTGCAAACATGAAGTCAGTGAGCGGATGCCCCAGCACTTCATTTTCTTCATAGCCCAGAATTTCCAGCATACGTGAATTGACAAACCTGATTAAAAAATGAGCATCGAGGGCCAGTATTCCCTCTCTGGCGGTATCGACCATCAGGCGGTATTTCGCTTCACTTTGTTGCAAATTTTGAAAAGAAAGCAATAAGCCGACTGTGTCTCCTAAGCGTCGGCCTATTTCTTGAAAGAGACGTACTTCTTCTTCTGTCCAGATACGTGCATGAGAGCATTGATGAACTCCAAATTGCCAAGATTCTCCCACAATGGGGGAGATCGCTTGGGCCATAAAACTGCGAATTTTAAACTGCTCTGAAATTTCCTGGGGCAAGGGGTAATCCTGGCCTGGGCCGAATTTGACAGGTCCCTTTGCCTTCAGTATGTGACAAAGAGTCTCTGCCACTTCGGAAGAGGTCGGAATCCGATAGTTCTCTGCTGAGGCACCAGGATACTCTGGTTTGTAGCGTTCAATTGGAACCAACCAACTTTCGGCTTCTGGATCGCAAGGGTATAAAAGATAGGCCCGATCACAATCTAAAATTTCTATGACCTTGTCCAGCACTGCACCCATCATTTGGTTTAAATCCAGGCTGCTCTGTAGGGCCTGATTGATCTGATCCATGGCGGATAAAAAATTCAAATGCGTTTGGTGACTCTGTTCTGCCCGTTTGCGCTCAGAAATATCGCGGAAAACACCTTGAATAGCCGCTTTTCCGGATAAAGTTACTTTTTGAGCCACCAGTTCGACGGGAATCTCTTTGCCATTGGCATACAAGATACGTGTCTCAATGGGGCCAAAGAGTTTGCTCATCTTTGCATGCTTGACCTGTTCTTGGAACGAAGCCTCAAGCTGCGTATGCAATGCAGGAGGGTGGAGTTGAGCTTGCTTCATCCCCATTAATTCGAGATGAGAGCGGCCTGTTAAAAGACAGGCTTTTTGGTTGGCATCGAGCAAATGCCCCTCTTCTAAATCGGAAATAAAAATGGCATCCGGCGAATTCTCAAACAGAGCCCGGTAGCGCTCTTCACTCTCGTGAAAGTTTTGTGCTGCTGAATTCAATTCCTTCACAATGGGGAGAATGCGTTCAATTCCAATCGCCAGACAGGCTGAAATAAACAGGGCAATGGTTTCTGCCGTGAGCTGAGCTGAACTTGCTGTTTCTGTCATGGCTTGGCCCAGGCTGATACTGCGGCGAAGCGCCATCAATGTGATGGCAATGGCAAGGAAGCTCCAGGCCAGATTTTTACCCGTGAATTTGATCAATCTGAGCGTGAAATAGACCGAGATGAATTGAAGCACAAGGGAGGCAATTAAAACAAAAGCCAGCATGCCCTGATTACCCCTTGAAAACCGATCTGAAAACTTTCAGATCTGAACTTCTAATTGCCGTTTCAAACTGTTCTATTAACAGAGAGCCCGTCAGCGTTAAATTTTACATAAAGCCAGCCACAAGGCCCCTTTGAACAGGTCTTTTATCCGCCTATATCATAGCATATAAACTTTTCTTTCTTTGCCCAGGTCTGTCAATATCAGGGCGAAGGCTTTAAAAATTTTGCCTGAATTAGGGAATCGTCACTTTGAGGGGGGTTCCCACTGTCAGCGGGTTTCCAGCGGGGTCAAGTACCGAGATGACCCCATTGAGGGCAATTTCATGGCCTGATTGAAACAGTTCTGGGCGTGTTGTGCTGGGCAGTTGCAGTAAAACACGTTGGTGATTCGGATCCGTTGAATCATAGACCACCTGGCCGCCCAACTCAAACCACGTCCCCGAAAACAGATTGGGTTCAATCTCACTTTGGGGGTTGGTGATCAAAACCCGGTAATTTTTCGCTGCATTCTGAGCTGTGGCATTGCCCTGATTGCCGGGATATTCTGCCGGAGCCTGAATTTCAGCGCCGCGTAAATTGAAATGATCCGCCATGCCTCCGGCAATAATCCGGCTTTGGGTTTCATACCAAAGCGTTTTGTTATAGCTCAAAACAAGCACAGGGCCAGAGCCGGTGGTCTGATATGCCAGTGATTTTAATTGGAAAGGGTTCAGATCAGGGGCAATACTGAAAGTAACAGACTGACTGGAGATTTGCTCGTTCAGCCTGAATTCGTTTTTCGTTCGGCTGGCCCCGCTTTTATCGCGAAGGCCGGTGCTGCCAGGGGCATTCCAGGTCAGTTGTAAACTGGGAAAATCTTTTTGATTGTGGTTGGCTGGATAGGCATGACCCGGTTTGAATTGCAGCATGAGCACGGTATCTCCAGGATTCCACTTGAAGTCAAAGGCTTCAGCTGTCCAGATCAAGCTGCCTGAGGTCTGTTCACTGTCGCCTGGGCCTGTAAAAGTATCTTGAGAGGAAAGCTGATCGACCGCCAGTTTTTGGTTGTTCAGCGCGCGAATCGCCAGACTTTTTTCGACACTGTCACGATCCATGGGCTCGTTAAAAGTCAGGGTCAGGGTTTGGTTGGCCGCTACAGGTTGTTTCAGCTCTGGCTGTAGGGCAATCACTTCAGGCGCATTTTCCAAGGCAAGTGGGCGGCTGGCATCCATGGCAGAGCGGGAAGATTGCTCCAGGGCCTGGATGTATTCCAACTCATTGACCCCGAAATCAAAACGGTTGGCAAAAGGATGGCCGAGGGTGCCCATTTTCATAACTTCTATGCGTGAGCGGGAGGAATAGCCTGAAGCGCTGGCATAAATTTTAACCAGACTGCCATTGGGGACTTTCAGGCGGTACCAACCTTCGGCATCGGTCAGCGTTTCCACGCTGGGAGGCTGGCTTTCAGCGTTTGCAAAAACTTTGACTTTGACACCCTGCAGGGGTTGCCCCAATTCATTGAAGACCCGACCGGTCAAATCCGCCAGATATTCTTCTCCCCAAGGGTTGGGGTTTGGAGAGGCTACAGGGATCAGTGAGGGCAGGGGCATGGGCACAAAACTGGGGGTGGGGGTGGGTTCTGGGATGGCACTGGGCGCAATACTGGGCAAGGCACTGGGCTCCGCGCTGGGCAGCGGAGAGGGGGTTGTTTCCGCACTGGGAGAAGCTGAAGGCGTCGGTGACGGAATCACCGGTGTTTGGGGTGTTTGGCAGGCCGCCAGAAGACAGGTCAGAATCAAGAGGGAGCGCTTTTGCATAGAAACCTCATCATGCGGCCCACAGGGGGCCCAAAGAATTTTCTATCAGTCTAGCCTTTTTCTGCAGAACTGACCAAATTCTTTGGGGGTGGGTGCTTAAGCTGCAGGTTGGGCACTGGCTGCGAGGCTTTTTTCAATGCCTGTAATTAGCTCTGCCAGCGACTGCTTGCTGGTGGCCAGGGCTTCAAAGCTGGGCAAGAAGACCTGTATGAAGAAGCCCATTAATTCCAGAATTTCTGTAATCAAAGCAATGCTAATATTTTGGTTTTCAGCTTTGAGGGCATAGCTCAGGTAAATTTGTTTTTCCTGATTGATGCCAAAATAGCCCACTGGGATAATCTGACTGCAGGTCATCAGCAATTGATAGGCTTCAAACAAGCGTTCGCTGGGGAGTGAAGTCAAAGAAACCGGCAGCATGACCAGAAACTGCAGCGTAGACGCCCGTGCCAGTTCCGCTTGCAGTTCTTCAAGAGCTTCATCGCGCAGAATATCTTCACTGAAAAAGATCTGCGCAACGGTTTGGGCCTCTGAAGGTTGATCTGAAGGTTTCTCAGGAGTAGGGTCGAGTGAAACCAACAGACTTTCAAAATGAATGTCGGGGCCTGGCGCGATGCGCTCGGCTGAATAGCCAAAATAGAGCAAAAATTCAAACAGTTTTTGCAGGGGGGTGGGGGGCTTTGTGTTTGCTTCGGTCATGATTCTTCCTTTTGTTCAGGCCATTATTTAGAGCGTGGGATTCAGGCTCATGCCCCGCATCATCACCTGAACCGCTTCTTTTTCAGGCATCAGCTCAGGGCTGGGTACATTCAGTACCTTTTCTGCCAAATAGCGCATTTCAGGCTTGCCTGCGAGGACTCCCTTATAAATCAGTTTGGCGGCATCTTCAGGAGAGGCTCCCAAAAGCTGGAACACAGCTTCGGTTTGTATTCCCTTCAGCTCGTTGATTTCCTGTTCCAGTTTTTCTGAACTTTCAGTCAGGGTTTTGAGTGTCTCTTTGCTGGTCTTGATGGAGGCATCCAGGGAATTGAATTTTAGTTGATCAGCGGGGCTATAGGGTTGCAATAATTGATTCTGTTCTCTGATTTGCGCCTGGATATGACCCTGGGTCTTTTGAATCTGCCCTTTGAGGGTGTCCAGCTGGGTTTGTTTGGTTTCCATTTTCAGTGAGGCCTGTTGCTGCACGCCTTTGAGATCATCAATTTTGCCTTGGCGTTGTGAACTTTTGACTTTGCTGTAGATAGCCAGGCCTACGGTGGCAGCCAAAGCGGCTCCTGCCAAGGCCCAGCCTACCGGGGTGGCCAAGGCGCCTACTGCAACGGCGATGGCCACAGCACCGGCAGCTATTCCCAAAACATTTTTCGCGATTTTAAGTGCTTTAAAGCCCATATCGGCCCGTTTGATAATTTGTTGGGCGACAGCCTTGGCTTCTTTGGAGGGTTCTCCTGCAGGCAGAGACCGAATGGCTGCTGCTTTGGCCTTGAGTTCAGCTACTTTTTCAAGCCGGCTGCTTTTGCGGCTGAAAAATAGACTGATTTTGCCCAGGGTGGTTTGTGGATTTTCTAATTCTTTGGCTTTGTTTTCAAATTCGGTCGCCATTTGATTGCGTCCAGGCGCATCCGCCAAAAGACCCCGTGCCATTTCAACCCGATTCAGAGCGGTATTCAGGCGACTGGCATTTTTGTACATATCAATGCCTTCACCCACAATTTGCAGAGCCCCTCCGCCCACCATTACACCGGTGAGGGCTCCGCCCTGAAGCACTTTGCCGCCGCCATCGGCGAGGGAGGCCATAAAGCTCTTGGCGTTTTTGGCGGCATCTACACCCTGGGCAATGAAATTGACGGCACTGACGACTGGGGTTGTGGCCTGCAGAATCGTCGCGGTGTTTTGAACAATGGTACGGTTGCCTTCAGAAGTATACTCTCCACCGAGTTCCTGGAGGGTTTCTGATTTTTTCTTGGCGCTTTCAGCCAAAACCCGCATAATCGGCTGCGCCACATTGATGGTATTGAGCACTTCCCTTGATTTAGATGGGTCTCCCCAGAGCGTCTGGCGGGCCGCATTGACGGATTCTGTGGGCAGACCTGCTGCTTCCAGATGGGTTCCCACTTCTTTTAGGGTTTTGTCGACCTCTCCCCAATTGGGCTCATCGGCCTGGAGCAAGCTGCTCAGTTTTTCGCGCAAACTGCCCAGGGCCTCTACACTCTTGCCCAAACTTTCTGAGCGTATGCCCTGTAGCTTGCCTGTATCGGTGAGATTGCTGCCCATTTCACGGTTTTCACTGGCCTCAACAAAGCCACTGGTAAAATGGCTTTTGGCCATTTTAAAGGGGGCAGCCAATACTGTACCTGTTCCACTTAGGAGCATGCCCCCATATTTTTGAACGGTATCAAGGGTGCTCAGTTCAGGCAGGGGCTCAACGCCCTGCATATCCATTTGCTCGACCCGTGCTTTTAAATGATCGATTTGCGCACGCGTGCCCACCTGTCCCAATTGTTTAGACTGATCTGATTTCTGTTGCAGGGCTTGTAAATCTTCTGCACTTTTCTTTTCTACGACGACGCCCTGGGGCATTTGTACGGGGGCCGCAAGTTTTTGAACGGGTTGGGGCGTTTGGATCCGTTGACCAATTTGCATATCACTCATTTTGATGTTTCCCTTTTTTAGGCTTCACGTTAGATCGTGCAGACAATATTCTTATGTTAATGCTATTAACTTTTTATTTCAAGCGCTATTTTCATTTTTAGGTGTTCAGCTCGTCAAGATTGTTTTGGAGATCCTCAAGACTTTCGACTATTTTTTCGTAAACAGCAAGCAGTGCTGTCAGTTCGTAGCCTTTGTTTTCAAGTTCGTCCAAGCGATCTGCCAGGCTGTCACATTGATCTAAAAGACTTTCACAGTCCGGCAGGGGGGTGTTGGGGGCCGTCAGAGATTTGAGTTGCGCAGTGACCCTGCCAAGCAAGGCTTTTAAATCGGTATACAAGCACAGAAGTTCTGCAGATTCACTCAAAAGTTTTTGGCAACGCTTGAGAAAGATATTCAAGAGCGAGAAATTTTGTTCAAGTTCTGAAATTTCAAATTCTTGATCCAGCAGATCCAGATCTGATTTGAGTATGTTTGTTTGTTCAAGATAGTGCTGATAGCGATTTTTTAAATCGGGGGTCTGTGCAATTTCAAGCGTGGCCCTGAGTGGCATTTTTTCAGCTTGAATGGCCTTCAGAAGGGTTTGCAGTTGCGTCTCTGTTTCTTCATACAAGCGATCAAAATCAGCTTCGCTCAAGTTTTCGGATGCTTGTTTCTGAAGCGGGGAAAGGCTGGCTGAAACAAGGGCGTGAGCCTGAGGCTGGGTTTTATTTGTTTGGGGGCGGTGGGCCAGGTAATCCCGCATCTTATGAATATCAGGGTGTTGGGGGGCCAGGCGTTCAGCTTCCTGTAAATAATTTAAAGCCTGGGCATGTTCATGCAGGGTGATCAAAAGATAAGCCATACCGATGTAGATCTCGGGATTGCTGCGCTGTTGTTTCAGGGCTTCAGCAAAAGCTTCACAGGCATCTAGCAGGCATGCTTTTTTTTTGCTTGGATGGCTTTGTTCAAAAGCCTCTGCCATTTTTTGGAAAGCATTTTCAAGTGCTTTCTCTGCATTTTCCTGTCTTTTTTTTTCAAGATCCTGGCGTGTTTTTTGGATTTTTGAAATTTGCTCGAAATCCATAAGCTAAAACTTCTTATATTTTTGTTGTGCTTCTTATATTTTTATTATTTTATAGAAGTCGTTCAGTATCATTTTAGCCTATTAAAAATAATAAAAAAGCTGTGAATGAATATTTTTTAACTTTCTTTTAGAAGCTCAAGCTTTCCACGCCCCAATTTAACCCAGCCTTCCTGCTCAAGTTTTTTGAGCAGGCGGGAGACGACCTCGCGTGCGGTGCCCAATTCATCGGCAAGTTGTTGGTGGGTGGTTGAAATTTGAAGGTTTTTTTCAAGACGGGTCCGTGTGCGCAGTAATTCCAGCAAGCGTTCATCCACCCGGCTGAAGGCCAATTCATTGACCACCTGAACCAATTCTTCAAAGCGGGTTTGATAGAGTTCAAGCACAAATTGGTTCCAATCTCGGAATTCCTGTTGCCAGAATTTGAGCCGACGGGAGGGAAATAGCCAGACTTCACTGCCTGCATTTGCCACTGCGCGAATCTGACTGGGTTGGGTTTTTAGGCCTGCCAGAATCGACATGACACAGGATTCTCCCGCTTGAATATGGTAGAGCAGGATTTCTTTGCCCGAAGGGTCATCGCGCAAAACCCGGATACTGCCTTTGATGACCAAAGGAATCCAGCCGACTTCTGCACCTGGGCTGAGAATTTCAAGATCTTCCTCAAAATGTCGAAATTGGCCACTGGCTATCAGTTCGGCATGTAAATTTTTGCTAAAGGCAGGAAAAAAGGGGCTGAGATCTTGTTGCATGTTTAAACTCTGGCCATTCAATTTGTGAGTATTATCGGGCTCACCGTAAAACTTCGGCCTTCAGGCCGGAGATATAAGGTGTAGCGCTGGCAACAGCGCCCTCAAAACAGTATACTGTATATATGCGTATGACATATAAATTTAAAGCGATATCCAGCGAAATAACCATTCAAAAAGCTGAACATTGGCTACATTTGTGCCTGCAACTGTATAATACAGCTCTAGACCAACGTATACAGGCTTACAAACGGTGCGGTATCACATTAACTACCTACTCTCAAAGCAATGAATTACCAGAACTGAAGGCAGCATTCCCCGAGTTTAAACAGGTCGGCTCACAGGTCTTGCAAGATGTGGTCGAACGCGTAGGCAAAGCTTTT